>JAKQBU010000476.1 GCA_029573975.1 Planctomycetota bacterium | reverse complement strand
TCCCGCGGCGCCATGTACGGTTACGAACTCAGCCAGGCCGTCGAGCAGCGCAGCGGCGGCATTCTCACCCTGGGCCGGGGCACACTGTATCCGCTGCTCTATAACCTGGAGGCCAAGGGCCTGATCGAAGCCCAGTGGCAGGACGGCGATACCAACCGCAAGCGGCGGTACTATTCCATTACCGGCAAGGGTAAAGAAATGCTGTCCGCCCAGAAGCAGCAGTGGCAGCAGTTACAGACTGGCGCCAACCTGGTATTCGGCTTCGCCGGACCGCAGACAGCGATGGCGTAAAGCAAATTTGTGGAGGTACTATGGCGGGTAAAGAACGACAGAATGAATCGTTACCGGCGTGCGTGACCGAATACACCAATCTGGTTGTCCGCAAAATCAAATATCGGCGGAAGGTACGGCAGGAAGTGCGGCAGGAACTGACGGACCATTTCACCGACGCCCTGGCCGAATACCAGACGGAAGAGCAGCGCCAGCAGGCCGCCGAAAAACTGATCGCCGATTTCGGGGACCCCAAAACGCTGGCCCGGCTAATCCGCCGCGGCAAAAAACGCTGCCGCCCCCTCTGGAAAAAGGCCGTAATCCGCTTTCTGCAATGCCTGCCGCTCCTCTATGCCGCTCTGGTCCTGTACAATATCTGGATTATCCATACCTGGAGAACACACGAGGGGGATTTTATGGAAAAATTCAACCAGGTGAGTCGGCCGGTGGTAAAGGAAGAGACCAACGCCTGGCAGCATTATCAAAAAGCGGCTAACCTGTATGTGGCCCTGCCGAAAGAATATGATATCATTACTACCTCTAACTATGAGGAACTGGATGAACCGGCCAAAGAGGCTTTGCGCAAATGGATCGTTGAGAACGAACCGGCCTGGCAGGAAGTGGTCCAGGGTACCCGGCTGCCCTATTGCTGGACCGAATTCCAGACAGACCAAACTCCGGCGAAAAATCTAGATGATCTGATTAAGTCTCTGGGAAAATTCCGGGCGCTGGCAAGAATGGGAGGCTGGCGGGTCCGCTGTGATATCACGGATAACCGGGGTGAAGAGGCACTGGAAGAATGTATCGTCGTAGTAAAAATGGGACGCCATATACTCTCCCACCAGTTGCTAGTGGAAAAACTGAATGGAACTGCCCTGAGTTCAGTTGGTTATGCCTTTATCAAAGAAGTATTGTCAAAATCTCAGGTTGAACTAAAAAAACTGGCCCAAACCCAACAAGCACTGGAAGACCTGCCTGTAACTGAATCCCTGATGGATATGCAGGGCGAAGTGTACTATTCCTTGGCATTTCTGGAGGAGATGATTCAGGTAACGCAAAGGAATCCTTTGAAATGGCTGATCCCTGCCCAGGTTGTACTTACTGGCAGCGTACAAGAAACGGAATCCAAACTGACCGGCTTGTATGATATGATTGGACGGGAAACTCCCTATCAAATGTCTAAGCAGAAAGAAAAAGACACAAATTCGCATTCGGACATGTCACCGTCCCGTTATATCAATCTGCATGTAAAATTATCGGAACCTGCTCTTACGAAAATAAATGAGTTGTTTTATCGCGTCAAAACCCGCCATGCGGCGACGATAACCATCCTCGCACTGCACCGGTGGCGGCTGGAGATAGGGGCATTTCCGGAAAAGCTGGAGAAACTGGTAACAGAAGGGTACTTGCGGCAGTTGCCGAAAGATTCATATAGCGACGGGATTTTGCGTTATGAACGGCGGGAGGAGGATTTCATCCTTTACAGCGTGGGTGAGGATTTCGCCGATAGCGGCGGCGTGGAAACCTGGGATCACGGTAGCCATCAAGGCGATTGGATCCTCTGGCCGATATCTCAATAAAAAGCCAAAAAAGACGCCGCCGTCAAAAGCTCTTCGCCCCCTTAGT
>JAKQBU010000380.1 GCA_029573975.1 Planctomycetota bacterium | reverse complement strand
AATCCCCGCACTAATTCCTGAGGTAATGGCCGCCATAGCCGGATCACCACCAGTAATATAAGCACTTAAGGCACCACCCGCAGCAGAACCCAAGCCGATGCAGGCAGCAGTTCCCAAACTGCCCGCGGAAAATCCAAGGCCAGAACCCAATGCAAAACCACCTAATCCTCCTGCTAGGCCGAGTGCACCTCCCAAGGCTCCATAAGCAGCTCCTTTCCAAAAACTACCACCTTGCGCTGCAGTAGATGCACCACCCAAAACAGAACCAACGATAACAGCCACAAGAATATCGTCGATACCAAAGATGTTACCACTGGGATCCGTATAGATAACCGGATTATTGTTGCAGTAGCTATACCGGTTGAGGGCCTGGGAGGTGGTCGTGGGATCGACGGGGAAGACGCTGTCCGGCTGGATGAAGCGGCCCAGCTTGGCGTCGTAGTAGCGGGAGCCGTAGTAGTACAGATCGGCATCGGTATCCAGCATCTGGCCGGTGTAGCGGTGTGAGGGATTGGCGGGGCTGGTAGGATGCTTGTATTGCTCCTCGCCGTAGGGCTTATAGACATATTGCTGGACCAGATCGCCATCCCGGTCGGTCAAAATCGAGGAGGAGCCCAGGTGGCCGGCAGGTAATAATAAAAGACCGGCTGATAGACGGGCGTACCGGCGAAGACCTCCTGCGGCGTACTGAAGAGGGTCAGGCCGACGATCAGGGTAGCGGCGATCCCCTGCCGCCAGGGATTGCGGACATAGAACTCATCATAGCCGTCGAAGGGATCCTGGCCGACAATCGCCCGCCGGCGCCGACGGGTATTCCATATTCCGTAACCCATGGCCAGCAGGACGGTTATGCCGGTTGCCGTCAGCGGCAGCCGCCCGCCGCCGAACACACATACCAAGGAATAGCGGTGGGACACGCCCCATCTTACAAAATAGGAACACAGCCTACACTGCCACGACACTGGTAAAAGCAGCTGTGGAACCATTTCAAGTTCATACCAACATCAGCGAGGGCATGGTATTGGGTATTGGGCCGGGAGTTCTGTTTTTTACATAAAACTGGACACAAAATCCAGATAGCCGGTATCGCCCGGCTCCAGCCCGGAATGATTGTGCACCGAACGCAGCACCACCTTCAGGCCATTCTCCCAGAGTTCCTCCGACACATCCGGCCGAATCTCCCGGATATCCGCCAGGGCCTGCACCACCCCGGCCGTCGGCTCATCGGCCGCCTCCCCGCCGGCGATGGCGATGCGCAGCGCCGCGGCCATCACCCGGTCATCCAGCTCCGGATGGTCGCGATAGGCCGAAACCAGCACAAATTCGATATTCTGCAGCACATCCACATGCTCGTGCGTCATCCGGTTATAGTTCCGGCCCGAAACACCATACATCTCACTGCTCTGTTTACGACGTAACTTTCTCAACATCGACATACGTAACCTCCTTGTCAGGTACTATCTCCATCATCGGAACCGGAACCTCCGGCTCTCCCATCCGCTGGGCCTTCGTCGGCATGTAAGGCGACAGCAGGGCGATACATCCCCAGGCAATCAGGCACGAGATCAGCCCCACCACAATCCCGACCCGAAACCACTCAAAAAAATGAATGTGGTGATGATACCGCTTCTCCAGCATCCCCAGCGCCACAATATTGGCCGTGGAACCGATCAGCGTGATATTCCCCCCCAGACACGTCCCGTGCAGCAGCGCCCAGATCAGCGGCGTCTGGCCCAGCCGGTCCACCACCGGCAGAAAACTGGCCACAAATACAATATTATCCACAAACGCCGAGCCAAACGCGGATATCACCATGATCACCGGCGTCAGCAGCCAGCTTCGCCCGTGAAACGCCTCCTGAAAACCCACCGCGATTCGCTCCGTCACCCGCGTATGCTCCAGCGTCCCGGCTACCGCAAACAGCATCATAAAAAACAGCAGCGTCCACCACTCCACATCCGCCTCAATATAATGCCGCGCCCGCTCCCGCCGCCAAACCATCAAAACCCCCGCCACCACCAGCGGCGCTACAATCAAAACCGTGTTCGGGGCCAGTCCCAGCCAGTTCTCCATCTGATGATGCAGCGCGATAAAACCCAGCATCCCCACCAGGATCCCCAGACTCCGCCGATACGGCACCCGCACCAGCGGACCCAGCCCCAGCCCCATTTCCCGACGCGCCGCCAGCCGCTCCGAAAGCAGATGGATATCCCGCCGATACCAGTACAGCAGCAAAAACAGCGTGACAACCAGCACCAGTACCATGATCGGAAACGACCACGTCAAAAAATCCAGAAACTTCAGCGGCGGCGTCACTTTCTGACCGATCAGAATCCCCACCGGATTACCCAGCATCGTGCCCGTCGAGCCGATATTGGTCGCCAGCACCGAAATCATCAGAAACGGCGTCGGACGCATCTTCAGCGTATCGCACACCTGAAACACCAGCGTCGCCACAAATATAATCGACGTCACCTCATCCACCGCACAGGCCATAAACGCCGATAAAAACACCAGGATCATCACAAACTTCATCCCCGTCATATGATGCGTCTTGATTACCCCCTGGATGATCCACGTAAACAGCCCCAGCTCCTTCAGCACCCCCACCGTCACCATCATCCCCACCAGAAACAAAATCACATCCAGCTTGCACTCATGGATAAACGTGGGCAGGTCCAGCACATTCAATCCCATCAACGCCCCGATCCCGATAAACGCAATCGCCAGGCGGAACGTCCAGAACATCAGCGTGGACATGATAATCAGAAAGAAAACCGTACACGAAATCACCTGCGAGCGATCCATGTTCATCCAGTGCGCCAGGCCGCCCAGGGACAAACTTACGCCCAATACCGCCAGCATCCGAAGGCCCATATGAGGTGTCGTTTCTTCTCCGCTCATGTCGCTTCCTTTATTCCCGCAGAATCCTGCTCAAAAACCGCTCCAGATCCACCACCCCCACCAGCCTCTGCCCCCGCACGATATACGCATGATTCGCCCGCGACCGCGCCAGCTCCTTGGCCACCTGGATCGCCGGCGCCTCCTCCCCCACCGTCACATACTCGCTGGTCATAATCTCCGCCAGCCACGTCTTGTTCTCTTTCCGCAGCAGCTCCGCAAACGGCTCAAAATTCAAAATCGTACTGACATCATCCATCCACAAGATATAATCCGGCAGGCACACCCGCAGCAGCTCATGCGCCGAGACAATCCCGATTAAATCCTCATCCTTGTCCACCACCGGCAGTTCCTCCACCCCATGCCGCACAAACAGGTCGATCGCCTTTTCCAGCGTGTCATGCTCCTGCAGCTTCACCTTCACCGGATCCATGATATCGCACGCACAGACATGGTCCGGCAGGATCATACCCTGCTGATAGAAAAACCGCCACACCTCCTCCCCGCTTTTCAATGCCGAGATCCGCTCCGCCACCCCCGGCTCCTGACACGCCTTGGACAGTGCACTCAAAGCCTGCAAATAAGTGCCCGGCGCCGCCTTCGGCACCAGCATCAGAATCAATAGCTTGACCGGCTCAGCCCCTTTCGCATACAAAATCCCTTTTTGCGACGTGACCACGCCGGCCAGTACCGTATCTATCGATTCCAGCCGGACATGCGGCACCGCGATTTCACTACCGAGCAGCGCCGGATATCGCTCTTCCTGTTCCACCAGCACCTGGCAGGCCTTCTCCCATTCCGCTATGCCGTGCTGGCGGGCCAGCCGCTCCAGCATCTCCCGGAAAACCGTGTTGCGATCTTCCGTATCGGTTTGGCAGATCACCTGGCCAGGATCAAAAAAACTGGAAAAATGAACCCCGTTAATCTTGTGATTGGAAGCTGCCGTTTTTTGAAAACCCGGTTTTTTCATAGAAATCCTTACACCGTCAACACTCAGGATACCGGACTGGCACATCGCCGCATCATTATGACCCCAACCGCTAACCGGGTCAAGAAAATTCCATAAATCCCTATGCCATAAATCCTTTTCCCGTTAATCCCCCGGCTTCACCACCCGCCCCAAAAACAGAATACTCCCGAATTCGTTATCCCGGATCCCGAACACAAACGGATGATCCGCCCGGAACACCGCCGGCGGGGTTGGCATCGCCTTCAGCGTCATGACCACCCCCGTCGCCGCCGCCGCCTCGGTCCCCTCTTCATTCACTTCCACAAACGCCTTATGCACCACCGCCGACAAAAACAATTCCTTATTCCCGTTCATCCCCGAAAAATCCGCCTGCCCCGAAAACGCATCCCCCATCCCCATTTCCGCCAGAACCTTCCCCAAGCTGAATTCACTGGTCATCTTAAATTTCGGCAGATAAATCTCCACTTCCTGTTGCTTGGCTTTTTTCTGCCACTTTTGGAGATTTTGAACCGTAAGTTTATTTTCCAAATCCTTCAGCCCATCCCTTTTACCCGGCAGCAAAACCAGCATACTCAGTTGCTCCCCTTTATATGGCAGCTCCAGGATCTGGATCCCGTCCGCTTCGGCGTACGTAAATTCTCCCTTCTGAAACATCATTTCTGCCTCGCTCTGCTCTTCCTTCGTCACGTAAAAAGGGGCCTTCTCCGTAACTTCCTTTTTAAACTGGCTCAGCCAGTCCCCCTTGAAATAAATCGCGTTGGTCAGCACCAGCCGGGTCGCGGCATCCAGCACCCCCGGCTGAATCAGGTCCTTGATCTTCTCCTGCGTCTTTTCCTCCACCCAGCCGTTAATCCGCAGCCGGGCGTCTTCCGCCGCCTGCACGAAATCCAGCTCTTCCAGCGGCGCCTGATAAAACTTCTCCGTCATCTGCACATAGTCCGCCAGCAGTACATACCCCTGCTGCCGCCACAAAGCATTCGCAACCGCCAACTGAAAATCACCCGCCTTGCCCTTCGCGTTCAGTTGCCGCTGCAACTGCCTCAGCACCGGATGCAGTTTCTTCGGCGGCACAGCATAATGCAGCACCTTCCCCATCTGTTTGGCCGTCTGGCCCCGCGCCCCGCCATACGTCATCGCCAGCGCCGACGAAATACTATACGGCGAAAAAAACAGATTCCCCGGCTGCCCCTGCCCCTTTGCCTCCCCCGCCAGCCGGGAGTACAACTCCAGCGCAAAGGACGTATTCCCCTGCACCACCAGCTCCGTATCGCTGAGCCGCACCTCTTTCGCCGCCGGCAGAGTTTTCACCTTTTTCTTCTCCGCCGGTTCCTCTCCACTGACCCATCCGCTCCCCGCCACCCCCAGCATCACCGCAAAAACCAGAGTATATCGTTTCATAATAATCTCCGTTGACTTTTCTTGTCTTATAATCTGCCGTTATTGCTTCATTTACAGACAGAAAGAACATTCTCTTGGCAAGCATTGCCAACTCAATTTACTCTTTGCAAAATTCTCAGGTTTATATTATAAACGGAAACTGACGGATTTGAAATACTGTGTTTTGGGTTAAATTTTGATTTTATTGAGGGAGCAGAAATGAAGCGAATTACTATAATCTGTTTCTTGGTATGGTTTTGCGTCGGCTCATTGGTATTGGCTACAGACCAGGGGCAGGAAAAACTATCATATCCCAAGACACCCAGGAAAGAGGTTTATTACAACTATCATGGTTTTGAAATATATGATCCCTACCAATGGCTCGAAGATGACAATTCTCCCCAGACCCAGTTGTGGACAAAACAGCAGAATAAACTGACGCAGGAATATCTGGCGAAAATCGAACCGAGGGAAAACATCAAGGAAGATCTCACCAAGCTTTGGGATTATCCGAAATACACGGTTCCGGAAAAATGCGGAAATTATTATTTCTTTCAAAAAAATGACGGCTTGCAAAATCAACCGGTTCTTTATCAATTGAATGATTTAAAAGGGGAACCGGAGGTACTCTTAAATCCGAATACACTATGTGCAGACGGTACAATAGCTCTGGCCGGGACCTCATTCAGCCGGGATGGCAGTTTGCTGGCCTACAGCCTCTCACGACATGGCAGCGACTGGCAGGAGATTTGGATCCGCAGGACATCGACAAAAGAAAATTATCCGGAAGTCATTCAGTGGTGCCGTTTCAGCAAGGCGGCCTGGCTGCCTACCCAGGAAGGATTTTATTACGCCCGCTACCCCGAACCAAACACCGTGCCAGAAGAAGACAGAGTCAATTATTGCCGGGTGTACCTGCATAAAGTAGGGACGGATCAAAAAGAAGATTCGTTAATCTATGAAAGATCCGACCAAAAGGAACTGGGATTTGACCCCTTTGTCACCGAAGACGGTAAATATTTACTATTATATGTGTATCACGGTACAGACCCTGAAAACAGGATGTATTATCGTTCCCTGGAAGGGGATGGTCAAATCATCCGGTTATTGGATGAAGCGGACGCACGATATGTATTCATGGGAAATGTGGGAACTATTTTTTACTTTCATACAACCTTACAGGCCGCACGGGGCCGCATTGTGGCTATTGATATAAACCATCCCGAACGTGACCATTGGCAGGAAATCCTTCCCGAGCGTCAAGAGGTGATCGAATCTGCCCAATTGGTCAATCAACATCTCGTGGTCACGTATCTGAAGGATGTCCAAAATCAAATCCATATTTTTGATTTAACCGGCGCCTTCCAAAAAGAAATTCCTATGCCTTGTCCGGGTACTGTCGCTTGGCTGTCGGGTAAACAAAATGACCCGGAATTGTTTTTTTCCTTTACCTCATTTTTATATCCGCCCACAATATATACCTATGATTTCAGGAAGGATAGTCTGACAGTATTTCGCCGACCGGAAGTGGATTTGGACGCGTCCGCTTACGAAATTCATCAGGTTTTCTATAACTCCAAAGATGGTACTCAAATTCCCATGTTTATCGTACATCGAAAGAATATACAACAAAATGAAAATAATCCGACTTTACTATATGCCTATGGAGGATTTGGTGTCAGCTTACTGCCGTGGTTTTCCGTTTCAACGATCGAATGGTTGAAAATGGGAGGGGTGTATGCCGTAGCCAATATCCGGGGAGGAGGTGAATACGGAGAAGATTGGCATCGGGCAGGGATGCTGCAGAACAGGCAAAACGTCTTCGATGATTTTATCGGGGCTGCGAAATGGCTGATCGAGAACCAATATACCCGTCCGTCCCGGCTAGCGATACAGGGCGGCAGCAACGGGGGTTTGCTGGTGGCGGCCTGTATGGAGCAAAAACCCGAGTTATTTGGGGCTGTCATTTGTGAAGTCCCCGTAACCGACATGTTGAAGTATCATAAATTCTCCGTCGGCAGGTACTGGACAGGTGAGTTTGGTAATGCAGAGAAGGAGCCGGAACATTTTCGTTTTTTGCGTGCCTATTCACCCTTGCATAACGTCGAACCAGATAAAAATTGTCCTCCGATCCTGGTAACGACGGCTGATACGGATGATCGTGTGATGCCCGCCCATGCCAGAAAATTTATTGCCACCTTGCAGGAAGTTTCGAAAGGAGAAGCACCGGCTCTTCTGCGAGTGGAAATGAATGCAGGCCATGGGCACGGTCAGCCCACTTCCAAAAGAATTGAGAAAACAGCAGATGTGTTGGCTTTTCTATATAAAATGCTGGAGATGGATACAAAATAAGAATACTGTCTTATTTGTACTCGCTGCTACTTTACCCCTTGTGCCCTACAATCGCGATTTTGTACTCATCCGCCAGCTTCAGGGTCTCCGGCATATCCAGAATCAGCGTCTTGCCCGCCTCCACCACCACGCAGCCGGCCTGGTTCTTTTTCAGATTC
>JAKQBU010000429.1 GCA_029573975.1 Planctomycetota bacterium | reverse complement strand
CCTAAACCCATCCGGCTGTCATTGATTACTATCCATCGTGTCTGAGGATGTAAAGCGGCGCTTAATCCTTACCATTTGTAGGGATTTTCGCAGCCCGGCAGTTGCGGATCATAGCACCGCACCCAGTCGGCTGCCATCAATGCGAAATCTTCCAGATTCACATGGCAGTCTCCGTTGATATCCGTTTCAAGGAAATAGCCTGCTTCAATTGCTTCCTGACAGGTTGGACTTGTTACGGTGATCACCACCTCATCGAAGATGTCGCCCTCCAGACCCGCTTTTCCATCGGTGACTGCGCCGCGGAATGTATAGACGCCCTGCTGAGTAAACTTGACCGTCGGCTTTTCCACATCAATACCCGTAAGGAACTCCACCGCGGCCGGACCGACTACTGTCCACTGATACGTCAATACGTCACCGTTAAGGTCCGATCCAACCGCATCAATCAGAATCGAATCGGAATCCGTCATTACCAGTTGAAGATCGGGACCTGCATTGATCCGAGGAATCAGGTTCTGACCCAGCAAGGCCAGATTTATGACATCGTCCTGTGTAATCGCATAACTATACAGGTACACATCGTCAATCGTTCCGTGCCATCCACGTCCCGTCTGGTTGTCACCGCGGTTGCCGATCATCACGACATGGGTTGGATCCAAATCCTCATTGATGGGGCCGGAGACTTCCATGGAGCTGTTGACCTGACCATCGACATAAACCGTGACCTTGTTGCCGTCATAAGTTGCCGCTACGTGATGCCAGTACCCATCATTAACGTTGGCTGTCCCTGCCAGCGATTCCTGGACGCCGCTTAAATGCAGGGTCACATCGTTGGTGTTCTGCCGCCGCGCTAACCGCCATGTCGTATTCCATTTGCCAATAATCGATTCCCAATCGTTTACAAAGGTATCCACTTTTACCCAGGCCGCCGTGGTAATTTCCCATCGCAGTTGTCCAACGTTGGCATCGGGAATCTGTACAAACGAATTGCCATAGAATTCCAGCGCGTTGTCGCCTACCCAGCCGCCGATCCAGTTCGGATCCTGGCCGCCGGCTACAGAACCCAATACCCCATCGCCAATCTCTGAGGCGCTATTGGCCGCTACTGTGCCTGTGCCTTCTTCAAACTCCCAATGACCGACCAATACATCGTCGATGGCCGTATCCTTGACACGCACCCGAACGGTATCAATAGCGGTCTTTCCGGGCTGATGGGCAACATTGTTGGGATCATAGTCCCATACCTGCACCTGAAACTCATACACACCCCGGGTATCAAATTGGACAGACGGAGCAGCGGTTAAGTGATTTTCTATCGTTACCTGAACCGGCCCGCTAAGCATTGTCCAGTCATACAAAATCACCCCATAGGGGTCGCCGTCATCTTTTGCCGTCGCGGCCAGATACGCCGTCGCCGAGCCGTCTTCCAGTATCACTGTTTGATCCTTGCCGGCGTTTACCTGGGGGATCGAATTATAGTTAATGGGACCCAAATATTTTTCCAGAGCATTTACAAAAATCTGCTCCCCTGCAGGGGTCAGATTGTAGGCGCCCCACCGTCCCCCTGCTGTGGTCGCTTCCTGCGTGCCTGCATTGAAATACATCCGCGGGCCGCCGACCATCACATTCGGCGTTGCATTATAAAACGGCTTACCGGGATCCCATTCAGCAATCATCACATACCCATTGTCCGGCCGGGCCGCCAATACCCGTCCATTGCCCGCATTTGTA
>JAKQBU010000397.1 GCA_029573975.1 Planctomycetota bacterium | reverse complement strand
TCTAGGCAGGTTCGCAGCGATACCGTTTCTGACATCTCCATCTTCCGGGCCGCCAGATACTTTTGCCGGGCCTCCAACCGTTGCCGTTGCAGGTCCGGTTCATCTTTCGGACTGGGTTGGTCAGCCAGTGTTAAAACCACTTTTTCAAAGTACCAGCAGGGCCGCAGTATTTTGCCAGCCAGCAGGCACCAGTCCAGAGGTTTCGCCTGTGTGGATTCCTCCTGCTGTTGCAAACACTCCACCAGGATTCCCAGGCAGGAACCATCCTTGGTTTGATAGTTGGCACAATCCCGCTGGGCGAAGGTGTGAGGGTTCATTTCCCACCCCCTTTCCAAACCAGTTCCATGAGCCGCCGTCCGCAGGACCGACGCGATCATGGTTGGCAAGCAGACGCTTCCGTTGGGCGCTGCGTCAGACAATACGGAGAAAAACATTGGGCGGGGGAATGGTATATGGGGACGTGTTGTGAGAACGGAGGAAAAATGGCGGGCGGGGCAATGGTAGAAGTAAAGAATAGGGCTTATAGGTCATATAGGTCATATAGGAAAATTGGAATAAGAGGCCGGCGGTACGGGCCGGGCGGGGGAATCAGACGGGCAGGAGGGCCTGCTGCTGGAACATCTCCTTGGCCTGGCCCACGAGGTAGAAGCTGCCAGTGATGCAGATGAGGTCGCCGGTGGTGAAGGCCGGCTGGGCGATCCGCAGGGCCTCTTTGAGGTTGGGGGCCACCTGGCACATCTTGCCGCACAGCTCGGTGTATTCCTGGGCCAGATCCTCCGGGTGCATGCCGCGGGGCGAGTTGACCCGGGTAAAGATGACCTTGTCGGCTCCGAACTGGAGCTGCTGGAGCATGCCGGTGATGTCCTTGTCTTCGCAGCAGCCGAAGATGACGATCATGGAATCGTAGGGGATATGCTGGCCGATGGCCTGAATCAAGGCCCGGATGCTGGCGGCGTTGTGGGCGCCGTCGATGAGGATGCGGGGATTGTCGCAAATCAATTCCATGCGGCCGGATAATTTGGTCTGGGCCAGGCCTTCCACGGACTTGGCTTCGTCGATTTTGTAGCCGCGGGCTTTGAGGCAGTCCAGCAGGGACAGGGCCAGGCCGCAATTAATCGCCTGATGCTCGCCCAACAGGGGGACCGGCAGGTGCTCAAAGCGGGTGGTGGGCGTGCTCAGGCAGACGCGGTTATGGGGGCCCAGGGAACGGGAGGACTCGAAGCGATAGGAAAAGTCGATGTCCTTGCCGGTGAACCGCAGGGGAGCGCCGATCAGATTGGCCTCGCGGCGCAAGACCTTCATGGCCTCGACGTCCTGGAGGACCGAAACGGCGGGGACACCAGCCTTGAAGATGCCGGTTTTTTCCTTGGCGATCTGGGAAATCGTGGTGCCGAGCTGGCGCTGATGGTCGATGCTCAGGCTGGTAATGCCGACCGCCTCGGGGGTGAGGACATTGGTGCTGTCCAGCCGCCCGCCCAGGCCGGTCTCGATGACGGCGATGTGAATCTTTTCGCTGACAAAATGGAGGAAGGCGATGGCGGTCAGAATCTCGAAAAACGTGGGGGGATCTTCCACCATTTTCTGAACGGCGGGGGCAATCTTGCGGACATGCCGGACCATGGCGGCTTCGCTGATCATAGAGCCGTTGACGCAAATCCGCTCCCGCAGGTTGAGGACGTGGGGAGAGGTGTAGAGGCCGACTTTGTAGCCGTTGGCATGGAGCATGGTGGCCAGCATGGTGCAGGTGGAACCCTTTCCCTTGGTGCCGGCGATGTGAACGGAGGCGATTTTTTTATGGGGATTGCCCACCAGGTCCAGGAGGCGGTTCATGCGTTCGAGGCTGAAAGTGTCTTCATTGTATCGTAACCTCTTGGCAGACTCGTAGTTAGTGTTGCTGAACAAGAAGGACAAGGCTGCTTTGTAATTATTTATCGTAATCGTTTTTTTCGTTTTCGTCGCTACCACCGTTCATTTCCTAAATGTTATACGAGGCAAGTCGCACACCAAAGCACATCATACCCGTTTTTGGACCGAAAATCAAGGTTTTTGGTCATATAATAGTGCTTGCCAGCGTGGGTAAAATGCCATAAACTGTTTAATGGTAAGATAATAAAATTATTATAAAAACATTTGTTTTTGGGAAAATACTCCCTATTTTGCTGTTAAATCCGTAGTAAAAAAATATGTATTTTCATGCTGTATCCGTTTTATTCTATTTTATGGCCGCTGGGGCGGCGCCCTATACCGAGGCGGAGCAGGCGATCCTGCAGGACGTGCAGGACGGCGTTGGCAGTATCGAGCAGGCGGGCTGGTATGTTCTGCTGGAGCGCATCGGGAAAACTCATTTAAGTAATTATGATAAAGATATTTATGTTGATCCTGATCTTCTTTTGCGGCAGCCGTCTGCGTATCGGGGTCAACGGGTAAAATACACCTTTCTGCTGGATCCGGCGGTTTATCGCATCAAACCGGCCCGGACGAATTATTATTCGGACTATTTATATTACGTGGTGGGTCAGATTCCGTTCGGTGAAAAAAGGCGGATGCCGGCGATTGTGGTATTCCGGGATGAGCCGGAACGGGTGAAAAACAGCGATAAGTCTATTTATAATAGTGATTTAAATGAAGGAGGAGCGGGCGGCGGAAGCGGCTGGGATGAGGTATGGGGAAGGCTGGGGGAGGGAATTATTGACGGGGTGGAGCTGAGCGGGTATTTTTATATGGTTTTGCGGAGTCAAACACGAGCTGTGAATGAGCGGGAGGGGCCGGGAGTATTGGATTATCTGGTGCTGGTAACGGAGGGGCTGCCGGAAGGGGTGGGGAAGAGGCCGGCTGGAGCGT
Organism: Planctomycetota bacterium; assembly: GCA_029573975.1. The sequence continues at coordinate 12,192 of JAKQBU010000397.1, read as the reverse complement.
ACCGGGGGAAGGAGAAGAACGGGTGGGCGGCGGTTTTGGGGGTGCTGGTGCTGGGATTGGTGTGGCTTGGTTTGCGGTACCGGATCCGGAAGGCCGGGCCGGTGAAAAAGGTGAGATGGCAGGAAAGGAAAGAGAGCGGATTGGTCAAGACAGATACGAAATTTGAGGGGCGGGTGGTGCCGGTGGAGTTGGGGGAGAGCAGTTATCCGATATATATCGGGTGGGAGGTATTGGGGGATTTCGGCAGGACGTTTGTCGAGCACTGCGGGGGCAAGCAGGCGCTGGTGATTACGGATGAGAATGTGGCGGGGTGGTACGGGCAGGCGGTAGTCGAGAGTCTGGCGCGGGCGGGGGTACGGGCGCAGGCGGCGGCGGTGCCGGCGGGGGAAAAGAGCAAGAGTTTGCCGCAGCTGGAGCGGCTGTACGAGAAAATGTTCGATCTGGCGCTGGAGCGGTCGGATGCGGTGGTGGCGCTGGGAGGCGGGGTGGTGGGCGATCTGGCGGGATATGCGGCGGCGACGTTCAAGCGGGGGGTGCGTCTGGTGCAGGTGCCGACGACGCTGCTGGCGATGGTGGACAGCAGTATCGGGGGCAAGACGGGGATTAATCATGCGCGGGGGAAGAATATGATCGGGTCGTTTTATCAGCCGCGGATGGTGTATGCGGATGCGTCGGTGCTGGGGACGCTGCCGCGTCGGGAGCTGGGCTGCGGACTGGCGGAGACGGTGAAACATGCGGTGATCCGGGACGGGGAATTTTTTGAGTTGCTGGAAAAGGAGTGGCAGCAGGTACTTGCGCTGGACCGGCAGCGGCTGATCGAGCTGGTGGAGCGGAACTGCCGGATCAAGGCGGCGGTGGTGTCAGCAGATGAGAAGGAGAGCGGGCTGCGGGGGATATTGAATTTCGGGCATACGATCGGGCATACGCTGGAGACGGTTCTGGCGGCGCGGGATTATCATCATGGGGAGGCGGTGTCGCTGGGGATGGCGGCGGCGAGCCGGCTGGCGGTGCGGCGTGGGCTGATGGGGGAGGAGGCGGTGAGGCGGATTCTGCATTTGCTGGAGGTGTTTGGTTTGCCGACCGGTGCGGAGGATCTGCCGGTGGCGGAGCTGTATCGGGCGATGCTGCAGGATAAGAAGGTGACGGGCGGGCGGATCCGGTTTGTGCTGCCGACGGGGATCGGGCGGTGCACGTTTGTGGAGGATCTGACGGAGGCGGAAATTCAATGGGCGATAATGAGTTTAATGCCCGGGAATTAATATGATTCTCCAGGCTGGCAGGCCGGGCAGGGATCCCCAGCCGTAAGGAATGGGGACGAATCGGAAAATGGCAGGAATGGATTCGGACGAGCGTATTCTATCGGCATAAGTAAACCACCCATAGAAGGAGTTGTTATGAAGCGATGGTTTCTCTTTGCGGGCCTGTTGGCTATCAGTCAATTTTTAGGATGTGAACCGGCTGCCAGAGATACATCAGCCGGGCTGCCAGCCAGGAGCGGCCTGTCGCTGGATGGCCCGTGGGCTTTTGCCCTGGATCCGGAGAAGGCCGGCGAGAAGGAGCAGTGGTGGGCCGCGGAGAAGGCCTTTGCGGAGAAGATCAACGTGCCCGGCTGCTGGCAGGGGCAGGGCATCGGCCAGTCCAACGGTAAGCTGCGGCATCATTATGAAGGGGCGGCGTGGTATAAGAAGGCGGTTCTGGTACCCGGCAAATGGAAAGGCAAGACAGTCTGGTTGAACATCGGCGGGGCGGCGCGATATACCAAGGTTTTTGTGAATGGGAAGATGGTGGGGGAACACGACGGATTTCTGACACCGTTTCGCTTTGACATCAGTGAGGCGGTGAACACCGGGGCGGAAAATGTGATCGCCCTGCGGGTGGACAATTCCGGCGGCGGGCCGATGGGCTGTTTCAATTATCTCGGTAATTGGGGCGGGATTTATCGGCCGGTGACGATGGAGGCCAGCGACAATGTCTGGATTGAGGATGTGTTTGTCATACCGGATGTGGACCGGAATCAGGCCCGGGTGAAGGTGACGCTGGGCGGCAGGGGGAACATTCAGCCATTCCGGGCGAATCTGAAGGTGAAAGTTACATATGTGGGTGGGACGAAAGGGAAAACCTTCGTTGCGGAGAAGGAAATTGACATGAAGCCGCCGCAGGAGCTGGAAACGGAATTGGCCGTCCCCCTGTCGAATGTCAAGCTGTGGTCTCCCGAAACCCCCCATCTCTATGCGGCGGAGGTGACGTTGTCGGGCGGCGGTATGCAGGACGGGCAAAGCGTGCGGTTCGGGATGCGGAAGATCGACTGGACGGGGGAGCGGCTGCTGGTGAACGGCCGGCCGTACTTTCTGCGCGGCTACGGAGATGACAATATTGAGGTGATAACGGGGCTGCCGCCGGCCTCGAAGAAGTTCTTTCGCCAGCGGCTGAGGCTGACCAAATCCTTCGGCTTCAACGATGTGCGGTTTCACTCCCATGCACCGCTGGAGGAATGCTTCCAGGCGGCCGACGAAGAGGGGATGTTCATACGGGCCGAATTGCCGTCGGTCTATATATTTTATTTCCTTCCCAATAAGGAACTGCTGCGGAAAGAGCTGGTCCGGATGCTGAAGGCGTATCGCAACCATCCGTCGTTCTTTTCGCTGGCGATGGGAAATGAGTTTTATCTGCCCGCTTTAAAAGACGATGAGGAACGGCAGCAATTTCGCGATACGGTCCGGGAGTTCTATGACCTGGCCAAGACGCTGGATACCACCCGTCCCATCCTGTCGAACGACGGGGAGCCGGACCTGCTGCCGACGGACATCCACAGCGGGGGTATATCGCCCCTGCTGGCGGAGTGGCCGGGGACGCCGCCGGGAGGACGGCCCTATATCTGCCATGAGTACGGCATGTATCAGGGTTCCCTGCCGGACCTGGCGGCCAACGAGCGGCTAACGGGCGTGATTTTGCCGAGTGCGGGGATGGCGGCCCAGGCGAAATGGGTGCAGGAGCACGCCTTGGGTGAGGTGTATCCGACCCTGCTGAAGAATTCCCAGTTGGTCCTGGAGATTCACCGCAAATACAGCCTCGAGAAAGCCCGCCTGAGTGGGACTATCGATGGTTACAACTACTGGCTCATCACTGATTTTCCGGGCGGGGTGGAAGGCGACATGTGGGCGTACGGCGTACTGGACCAGTTTTGGCAGCCCGGCAAACAGGCTACGCCGGAGAACGTCAGCCAGGTGAACTCGCCAACTGTGCTGCTGCTGGATGCCGGGCTTGCAGATCGCTGCATCCGGGCCGATCAGCCGGGAACCTTCCAGATTATGGTTTCGCACTTTGGCGCTGATCCTATTCAGGCGGGCACGCTGACGTGGCGGCTGCTGTCGGGTGACAAAACATGGGCCAAGGGACAGCAGAACGGTATCAATGCCGATACCGGCGATTTGAAAGAGATCGCCGCGATTAAACTAGATGCCCTTCCTCTGAAAAGGGCCGAGCTTCTGGAACTGGTTGTCGAACTGTGCGACGCCGGCGGCCACTATACCAATTCATGGCCGATCTGGGCATTTCCTCATGCGTCTATGAGTAGGAAAGGAACTATCGCCTGCCAAACGCAGTTGGCCGGTGCGCTGGCAGGTTACGATTTCATTCAGTCCTTCGACCCGGCGCAACTGCCGGGTATCCTGATCGCGGCGGAACTGGACGGGGATGCCCAGCAATATGTCCGGGCCGGGGGGAAACTCATCCTGCTGGCCAAAAATGACGCGCTGGCCGGCCAGGCGAGCTTTCCGCTCTTTAATTATAGTGATACGCAGGGGGCCGGCTCGGGAACCGTCATCGAACGCGGCGGCCTCATGGACGCTTTTCCCCACCGGGGTTTCTGTGAGGAACAGTTTCTCAACCTCATGCAGACGGGTACGGGGATCGATATGGACGTTCTGCCCCAGGGCTTGCGGCCCGAAATTTGGGGGATTCGTGCCAAAAGAGAACAGCCCGGAACCTACCATGTCTCTCTGACCCGGCGGGCCATGCTTTTCACCGGCAGGCTGGGAAAGGGGAGTGTGCTGGTATGTACGTTTGACCTTGCGAAAGCATTGAGCGAGAATAGCCCGGAGGGGGACTACCTGTTCCGTCTGCTGCTCGAACATGCTGAAACGGAAGGATTTGCGCCAACGGTGGAGCTGGAACCGGGTTTGTTTCTGACCGGAAAGCCTGCGTTTTGAGTCAGACAATATCGAACCTGTCCAGGAGGAGTTAGAAAAAACTTTTCAGATAGTACCCCGGACTATATAATGTAGAGCGGTCGATATGTTGCGTTATACATATCGCGGTGACCGGATTGATCCGGTGTGCGGCCGGTGTATGGCCGGAGGACAGACAGCTTGGTCCAGGACAGATGGCATAGAAGAACGAGCCGGATTTTTTTCCGGTCGGGCGTGCGGTTAACGCCGGCGGTGCAAGGATTTACGCTGCTGGAGCTCCTGGTGGTCATCGGGATCCTTTCTTTGCTGCTGAGCATCCTGCTGCCGGCGCTGAACCGGGCTAGAAGCACGGCCCGGGAGGCGGTTTGCCAGAGCCATTTACGCCAATGGGGGATGGTCTTTGCCATCTATGCCCACGAAAACCAGGGGTATTATCCCCATTGCGATGGTTTGGACCGGCAGGGAGACGAACCGCCGGCCCGCAGTGCCGATACGGCAGACCATTCCGGGTGGGTCGATGTGCTTCCGCCGCTGTGGGGCGACCCTCCCTGGCGCGATTACCCGCCCTGGAACCATCCGGAAGAAGATACGTTTTTCCAGTGCCCGGCGGCGAAGCTGGCCCCGGATGATCTGTATGGCTACCGGCCGCGGCGCGACGGCTATTTTTCGTATGCCATGAACGCCTGCCTGGAACTGGATGAAAACTGCTGGCATCATCCGGAGGATACCAGCGGCCCGATGCCCAGCTTCCTGCAGAGCGAGAACATCGAGTGCCCGGCCATTGTTCATCTGCTTTTCGATCAGTTGCTGGACCCGCGGCTGGGGTACAACGGGGAACATGCCAATCGATCCGCCGGCGCCCACTGCGGCAGTTATCCCAAGGCCTTCAGCGGCCGGCACGCCCGCAGAGAGGGTGAACTGGGCGGGTCAATCCTGTTTTGTGACGGCCATGTGCAGTGGCAGGACACCGTCTGGAAACCGGGCTGGCCGGATGATCTGGAAGTGCCTCCCCGCACGGATGCCAACTGGTACCCTTATCCTCCCTGAGACGGGGGGAGGTATTTTCTCGCCTCGAAAGGAAATGAATGACAACTTTTCATCCTTATATAATTCGTTCCGTTTGCCGGCTGCTTTGCACGACCATCATCAGCCTTAGCGTTTCGGCGGCCCAGGCCCAGTACCGGTCCATCTATGAAATTCAGTACACCACCGCTGCGGATGGCGGCAGCCCTTATCATGGCCAACTACTAAATTGCCGCGGCGGGGTGGTGGTAGGCAAGATGGTTCGTTCCAGACCTCGCCTGGTTCTTTATGATCCTGCGTATCCGGATGGCTGGGGGGGCATCCAGGTGAAGGATTTTAATTACGTTACCAACTACTTTGAGGGAATTGAGGTCGGCGACTGGGTGGAGCTGCAAAACATGAAGGTGGAAGAATTTCGCGGGACTACCTTTTTGGAACTGTATCAGGCGAATCAATTCACCCTTACCGTGGTCAGCCGCGGCCATCCGGTCCCTGCGGCTTTGGTGCTTGACCCGAATGAGATCGCCGCTCCTCTGCCGGACGCTCATGGTGATTATTACGTGGCGGACCATGCTGCCGAAAGATATGAATCGATGCTGGTACGGGTGGAAACCGTCCAGGTTACCCGGATGGGTCTGGGTAAAGCCCAGGATAATTATGAGCTGTCCCGCCTCGATAACCAAACCCGCTGCTGGGCGACGGACTATAACAATGATAGCTGCGATCCCTTCCTGGACTATTGCGATGCGGTACAGATGGATCAAAAATTCTGTTTTGTGGAAGGCGTACTGGAGCAATATACGAAGATCTCGACTGGGTTCGACTATTATCAGATTATGACCCTGAGTGCGGACCAATTGCAAATTCCTTCTGCGGCGGATGTTAATGATGACTGTGCGGTCAATATGCTGGATTATGCAATTTTTTCCGGCTTTTGGCTGGAGCCGGGCTGCGGCTCGTCACCGGTTTGTGTACGCCTCGATTGCAACCAGGATACGATATTGGATTTGGTGGATCTGGCCTGTTTTGCCGATGACTGGCTGACGGGTGTCAGTGATTGATATACTGCCGGGTGGGATTCACCCGGTAAAACCTTTTGACGGAGGACAGAGAATGACAAAAATGAACAGCAGTTAAACCGTATCTTCTAACAGGTTATTTTGTTGCCCGTCCTGCGTTTTGGACGGCAAGAGAAAATGAAGAGAAAAACCGTTATAAGAAAAGGAGAATTAAAATGAAGACATTCCTTTCGTTTGCGACCCTACTGGTTCTGATGGCGTTCACCCGTTCGATGAATGCCGATATCCTGAGTATCTATGATATACAGTACACCGAGGATCCCTCCGGCGCCAGCCCGCTGGTGGATCAAACCGTGGATTGTGCCGGCGGCGTGGTGCTGCACAAATTCCTGGGCGGCAAAACCAAGCTGGCTATCTATGACCCGGCGAACCCCAACGGCTGGGGCGGCATCTTCGCCGTCACGACCGGCACCGAATTTGCCGATGTGGAACCGGGAGATGTAGTGTCTTTTTCCTCCATGCTGGTGGAAGAATATCGCGGGAATACCCAACTGGTGTTGGGTACCGGCTCTGCGTTCAGCAAACTCGGTACGGCGGCTTTGCCCAGCCCCTTGGTGGTGAGTCCCTCAGATATCGCCTCTCCTGTGGATGCGGGCCATTCTTCCGAGCTATATGAAGCAATGCTCCTGCAGGTTCAGGATGTTACGGTTGCGGCCCTGGATTTGGGCAAAAACGCGGATAATTACTCCCTGCAGAATGTCAACGGCACCTGCTGGGCCACAGATTATTACATCAGCGATGAGATTGGTGATACCTATCATCCCTATGTTCAGGTCGGTGCTCAACTGGACAGCGTGACCGGTATCATCGAGCAATATACCTACGCCAAGACAGGCTGGGACTATTACCAGCTTTGCACCCGTAGTATCCATGATGTGGTGCCGGAACCGCTAAGTATCCTGCTGCTGGGTGTGGGCGGCTCTCTGCTTTGTCGGCGGCGGTGGGGCCGTTAAGGATCGGAGATATAACTCCGTATTTTTAAACCACTAATAACTTTGGACCAAGGCGGAGGGGAGGGCGAGTACGGATGGAAATATATTCGTATTCGCCCTCCCTGCCCTTGAAAAACCACCGGTGTATGCTATAGTGCCGGTATAGTTCCGGTGAATTTATGGCTAGACAAGGACGCGCTTAGCCGGTAGGATCTATATACCTTTTATTGCATCAACATCTGTCCTGCAAGGAGATTGACGATGAAGAAACAAATAGTGTTAGGATGGTTATTTTTCAGTGCCGTATGGGGCCTATCCGAGGTTTTATTTGGCGGTTCGCTCTTTGGCTATAAAATTCCCTATGCCTCCATTCCGCTGGTGGTAATTGGATTTCTGGTATTGTCGCTGGCCCGCGTGTTTTTCCCCTATCTGGGTATGGCCACCCTGATTGCCGTCGGCGCCCTGTTTTTTAAATTCCTGAACGCCCCGTTTTACAAATGCCATTATCTGGGCATACTGGTTACGGGGATTTCGTTTGACCTGTTTTTCGCCGTGCTGGCCCTGAAACGGCGCTGGCTGGCGGCGGCGGCCGCCGCCTGGTTCAATAATCTGGCCTTTGCGGTATTGATGACCTACGTCATCCACTATCAGCCCTGGGTCCAGAATCATCCGGAGAAGTTCCTCTACCATGTCCTGATCAGCGGCAGCGTGATTGCCGTGCTTTCGGCGTTTCTGGTGCCGTTGTGCTTGCGGCAGGCGGAAAGCCTGCGGCAGAAGTACCCGGCTCCTTTTCAATGGCAGCCGGGTCTGGCGGCCCGTATGATTCCCCTGGCCTCGACGTTATGCTGGGTTGGGAGTCTAGTGATTTTCGGCTACCAGGTTCTGTAATTTCAGGGAATGACTGGCGAAAACACTCATCCCGGCGGATTTGCGGCAGCCGGTCCTCTGTTTTTATGGACGGGGCCGCGCCATGCCGGCAAAACCTCGAAACTGCTCCAATTGGAATCTGTGGCTCGTCAGCAGGGGCTGCACCTGGCCGGACTCCTCAGCCTTTCTATTTACCAGCAGGGCCGCCTGACGGGTTTCGACTTGCTTGATATTACCACCCGGCAAACACGGCCGCTGGCCCGCCGGTCCCAGCCGTCACAACCGTTCACCTTCGATGCCGCCGCCTTTGACTGGGGCAATGAGATTCTCGCGCGTACCGATACCCGCAATGCTCATTTAATCATTCTGGATGAATTCGGCCCGCTGGAACTGCGCGGCTCCGGCTGGCGGTCGGCGGCTGACCGGCTCATCCGTACTACTCGAACGCCCGTGCTGTTGGTGGTGCGCGACGGTCTGGTTTCCGCCGTTCGCCCCTTATATCCTTCGCGCGATACGGTCGTGGTTCCTTTCGACCTTCCGGATGCTATCTCCCAGGTTCTCGATGGGGTAAAACGGCATCAGGAGGTGCTCAAATCACAGTGATATATGGGGATTAACGGACTTTTTCCAGTTCCTGCTGGTAGCGGCGCATAAGGGCGGTTCGGGTAATCATGCCGACAAAGGTGTGCTCATCGTGAGAGCTTTGCACCGGCAGGCTGTTGACGTCCAGGCGGGCGAATTTATCGAGAACGGTGTCGAGGGTTTCGTCGGGCAGAACGGTGGGGATATTCGTGCGGGCCAGTTCTCCGGCTACCAGCAGGGGGACCGACTCCGGCTGGAGGAGGGCGGTACGCAGGTCCCGGGCGACGAGCAGGCCGTAATATTTTTGGGCATGATTGACGACAATGAAATCCGCCAGTTCCATATCGACGGCTTTTTGCATGACCTCCTGCAAGGGGGTGTCATCATAAACCAGGGTACAGCGCGGCTGCATGACCATCTGGACGGTGAGGCGGCGGAGGAGGGCGGTGTTGGCGCGGGTTTCGAAGTGGACGCCGCGGCGGTGGAGTTTGAGGGTATAGATGGAATCGCGGCAGAGAAGCTGGGCGACCGCCAGGGCGACGGTAGTGGAAAACATGACCGGCAGAATCACATGGTAGCTGCGGGTCATCTCAAAGACGATGACGATGGCGGCCATCGGGCCGTGCGTGGTGGCGGCGACGACGGAGGCCATGCCGACCAGGGCATAGGTGACGGGGCTGAGCTGGGGGAAGATGCCCCAATGCTCCAGCGACAGGCCGAAGGCATAGCCGACCACCGCCCCCAGGAAAAGGGAGGGAGCAAACACGCCGCCGGAACCGCCGGAGCCGAGCGTCAGGCCGGTGGCGAGGGCTTTCAGAAAGAAAAGCAGGACCAAAACGCCGACAGACAGCGGCAAAACAGAGGTACCTTCCGGGAGGGAGGCGCCGATGCAGCGGCCGATGAGCGGATAGCCATTGCCGAAGATAGCAGGTTCCCGCAAGCGAGTATCCCCCATGACATATACGGCAAACAGGCCGATGAGTCCCAGGCACAGGGCGCCGAGCACGGGTTTGATGATATGGTGGACCTTGATCCAGGCAAACAAATCTTCCAGGGCGTAGAGCAGACGGATAAAAAAGACCGCCGCCGCCGCACAGAGCAGGCCCAGCACGACGTAATTTCCCAGTTCGTACCATTGGAAGCGGTAGGCGGACTGGCTAAGGATGGGGAAGATGGCCTCGTTCGACCCCAGCAGGGCCGATGTAACCACGCTGCTTAAGACGGAGGCCAGCAACACGGGCGAGAAGGTTTTGAAGTTCAGTTCGCGGAGAAAGATTTCCAGGGCGAACAGGACCCCGGCGATGGGGGCATGGAAGATGGCGGAAATCCCCGCCGCGGCGCCGCAGCCGACCAGGACGGGCATGTTGTGTTTGACCACCTGAAAGAACTGGCCCGCGGCCGAGCCGATGGCCGAGCCGATCTGGATGATGGGGCCTTCCATCCCGGCTGAACCGCCGGACCCGATGGTCAGGGCCGAGGAGACGGCCTTGGCCAGGGCGACCCGCGGGCGGATGATGCCGTTGCGCCGGGCAATGGCGTCCATGACTTCGGGAACGCCGTGGCCCCGTGCCTCGCGGGCGAAGTAGTAGGTGATGAACCCGACCAGCAGCGCCCCGGCAGACGGCAGAATCGGCAGCAGCCAGGTCCTGCCGCCGTAGAGGCCCGAATGGTGGACGCCGCCGTAGCAGAAATCATGGGCCAGATGGATCAGTTTGGTAAAACCGACGGATCCCAGGCCGGTCAGGGCGCCGATCAGGCAAGCCAGCAGGACCAAAAAGGTTTCTTCCCGATAGCCCAGGCGTTTGAGAAGCCGGACGAATTGATGCCGCAAGCGACCGCCCCGTCGCATAGGGCTATTAATTTCAGGCATTTATAACACTCTCCACGGACATCACGTTACCAAAAAGAGAACCATATCATAGCCGGGCGGTAGAGGGAATTACAAAATGCCGGGAAAATTTTTGGGAAAAAGAGTGGACAGTCGGCTAGGGGGCGGCTTATAATTCGATATATGGCGAAGTATCGTAATATAATAGAAGAATTTACAACTTTAACCAAGGCGTTGGCGGATGGTCAGCGGGTACGGGCGCTGCGGTATTTGTGTGAGGGGGAGCTGTGCCTGTGCCAGCTTATTGAAATGTTGGGGCTGGCGCCCTCGACGGTCTCGAAGCATATGTCGATTTTGCATCAGGCGGGGCTGGTGGAGAGCCGCAAGGAGGGGCGGTGGATCTATTACCGGCTGGCGGAGAGCCAGGGGTATGCGAAGTTGGCCAACACGATGCGCTGGCTGCGGGAGTATCTGGAGCCGGAGTTGATGGGGGAGGAATTGAAGCGGCTGGGGGAAATCCGCCAGAGGAAACGGGAGAGTTTATGCAGCCATTACCAAAGATAAAGGTTTTGTTTTTGTGCACGGGCAATTCCTGCCGCAGCCAGATGGCCGAGGGCTGGGCGAGGTATCTGAAGGGGGAGGTTATCGAGCCGTATTCGGCGGGGCTGTTGGCGCAGGGCCTGAATCCCCGGGCGGTGCAGGTGATGGCGGAGGCGGGGGTGGATATTTCCGGGCAGCGGTCCAAACGGCTGGAGGAGGTAAAGGATATTGCGTTTGATTATGTGATTACGGTGTGCGATAACGCCCGGGAAAGCTGCCCGGTTTTTCCGGGCCGGGCCAGGGTCATCCATGCCGGATTTGATGATCCGCCCCGGCTGGCGGCGGCGGCCCGAACGGAGGAAGAGGCCCTGAACCAGTACCGGCGGGTGCGGGATGAAATCAAGACATTTATCCTGACCCTGCCGCAAGCACTGGCGGAGTAAGAAAAAGAGTTGATTATGAACAAAGAGAAGATAGAAACAGTTGCGGCGAAGGGGTTGAATATTTTTGAAAAATATCTGACGGTCTGGGTGATCCTGTGCATCATCGGCGGGATCGTGCTGGGCAAATTCGCTCCGAACTTGGCCGGGAATCTGGATGGGATGTCGATTTTCATCGGCGGTGCGCCGGTGGTGTCAATTCCGATTGCGGTGTGCCTGTTCTTCATGATGTACCCGATTATGGTCAAGATTGATTTTGCCGAAGTTCTTCAGGCCGGCAAAAGCGTGAAACCCGTAGCACTGACTTTGTTTGTTAACTGGGCCGTCAAACCTTTTACGATGTATGCCATTGCCCTGTTTTTCCTGGGCACATTGTTTCGCGGCTTTATCGGCTCTGATGCAATGGATTTGGTCAAAATGCCATTCGGAATGGATTTGCCGGTGGGGGCGGAATACGGGGTGGGGACGGTGGTTCTGGAAAACGGGGTCAAGATGCTGCAAGTTCCGCTGTGGCGGAGTTACCTGGCCGGCTGCATCCTGCTGGGGATTGCCCCCTGCACCGCGATGGTGCTGGTCTGGGGCTACCTGGCCAAAGGCAACGATGGGCATACGCTGGTGATGGTGGCGATTAATTCCCTGTCCATGCTGCTACTTTACGGCCCGCTGGGCGGTTTTCTGCTGGGGGTGGGCCGGCTGCCGGTGCCCTGGCAGGCG
>JAKQBU010000370.1 GCA_029573975.1 Planctomycetota bacterium | reverse complement strand
CGGCTCCTCCCGCTCGAATTGCCAGACCGCCAGGCTCTCTTCCACATAAACAGCCGTCCCCTGCGTACCGGTAATCTCAAATCGCCGCGGCTGGCCCGGATACGAAGCGGTGGTGCCATAGATAATCCCCAGCGGGCCGCCGGCAAACTTCAGCACCGCCGCCGCCGTGTCCTCCGCTTCAATCTGCGGGTGGCCCAGGTGATGCATCTGCGCCTGCACCGACTCCACCGGCCCCATCAGCTCGCAAAGCAGATCAATCATATGAATCGACTGATTCATCAGCGCCCCGCCGCCGTCCAGCTTCCACGTGCCATGCCAACTGTTCTCATAATACCCCGCCCCGCGCCACCACGGCACATAAACACCCGCATACGTGACAGTCCCCAACCGCCCGTCTTGTATTGCCGTTCGCAGCGGAACCAGCGCATCATGAAATCGGTTCTGAAAAATCCCTCCCAACCGTGTCCCCGCCTGCCGGTGCGCCTCGATCATGCGGTCGATCCGCTCCAGCGTCACCTCCAGCGGTTTTTCGCAAATCACATGCAGCCCTGCCCCCGCCGCTGCGATCACCGGCTCCATATGCGCCCCGCTGGGAGTGGCAATCGTCACCAGATCCAGATCTTCCTGAAAAAGTGCCTCATAACCGGAAAAGGCCCGGCAGGAATATTTTGCCGCCAGCCGTTCGGCCCGCTCCGGAACCGTATCACAAATGCCGACCAACCGGGCATTGGTGATCTCCTGCCAGGCGCGGGCATGAAAATCGGCTATGACTCCCGCCCCAACGATTCCAACCTTATATATTTTCATCGCGTATTCTGTTTCTCCGCATCAGGTAAAAGATAATAACCAGGGCCGTGAAGGTCCCTATGACCGCCAAACCGTACCAGCGGATTTTCGACCAGATACACCAGATACTCGCAAAGGCCGCCAGCGCGGTGGCGATTCCCATCAGGAGATTCCAGGCCACCCGTTTGCCGCCCCGGGGCATGTTGCCACCCAGCAGGCTCCGCTGATTCATCATCAGGAAAAAGGTCAGATACGCCACCGGCAGCAGCGTCATGCCGAACACGGATGTCGGTACCGCCAGCCAGAAGGCCGCCTTTTTCCACAAAAACGGCCCCAGGATCCCGATCCCCGGCATCAGGCATGCCAGCCGATAGGTCCAGCCGCCCGTTTCCTTATGCAGCATTTCACAGACCGCAAAGCCGTTAATCAGCATCAGCATGATAATCGTGGATACGGCCATCCCCACCACCCCGATCCCGAAAATATAATGCGAAAATTTCCGCCCCGTCAGCGGCTCCAGCGAACCGGCCAGATCAAACGCATCCCGCTGATCCAGCATGGCCGCCAGCTTTTTATCCGCCGCCGGTAATGCCAGAATTCGCTCCATCTGTTCCGGTTCCGGCAAAGACACAAAACTCCGGATCGCCTGTTCGATGGCCTGCGGGTCTTTCCCCTGTGCCAGTCCCTGCGTGCGGATTTCAAATTGAATGCGCTGCCCGGCTATGGCCAGGATGCTCTTCTTCGGCGGGATCACCTGCCCCTGCGGATTGGTTTCCCCCAGCAGGCCGGGCGTCGGCCGCGTGTGAAACTGCGACGCCGAAGCAATGATGATGCAACTGATGGTAATGATGAAAGGAATGACCAGTCCCGTAGCCAGATCAAAAATCGCCAGCCCCCGAAAGTGTTCGTCCCATCCCCGCTTCAAAAGGGTATAAGGCATCAAAAAGGTCATATTGATCCCCACCGCGGTCGCCGCGGCGGAAATAATCACATCCCGCTGCTGGGATAGGATCAGTTGCGTCCAGAAAGAACGAAAAACAGGCGCCACCGCCTGGATATAGGGATCGAAGGTTTTCACCGGTTCCAGCACCAGTGAAATATGCGGGATAAATCCCGCGAAAATTTCCTGCCAGTCCAGGCCTTCCGGCGAGAGGCTCATTTTAATCACTACCCCGATAAAACTAATGACGATGATTCCCACTACGATTTTTAGAAAAATCTCAAATAACCGGATTCCCTTGCGCGCCGCCTCGTAAAACCAGACCACCGCCGTACATAAAATCAATATACCGACACAAATCATCAGCTTTTCCGCACCATCGGAAAGACGGCTATTCTCGAACCATTGAGGGAACAAATTTTGCCGGATGGCCGCGGTACTCAGGCTGAACTGCGGCATCGACCAGACCAGATTCGCCATCACCGTCGCAATCGCCCAGCCCCAGCCCAGTACCGGATTAATGTGCCGGTTAATCGCATCGAAGGGCCGCTGCCGGGTCGATAGCGTTACATAACTGATGGCACTGAGCATGATCACTCCCAGAATGATGGCCAGCGGCTGCAGCCAGAGCAGGCTGTATCCTCCTATAACCCCCAGATACAGGCTCCCTGCCAGCGAACCGCCCCCCAGCGTAATCGCGCTTTGCAGCCAGCCCGGCCCCGATAACTTGACATAAGCCCCCAGCGTCGCCCAATTCCCCCTACCCCGGGCTGCAATCAGGGTGTCCCGCTCTTTTCCGGATACACTCGCCGGAATCCGGCTCTCTGATCTTTCACTGGGGTTTCTGTTCGCCATCGGTTTTCCCTCTAATTGGGTTCGGTGCCCGGCCAAAAGGAACGAAGATATTCGATACTTTTTTCCGCAATCGTTTCCGGATCCGGATCATATTTAAAAACTTCCACACTCAGCCACCGGTCCCACCCGATCTGCCGGATCGCGGCGGCAATGGGACCGTAATCCGTCTTTCCCATGCCCGGCCCGTATAAATTTTCATCATTCACATGAAAATGCCCGATTTCATCTATTTTCACGGAACGAATGATCTCGGGTACAGGTATTTTTTCAGAACACATCGCTTTCACATCGAGATGAATTTTAAAATGGGGATGGTTGATTTCCCGAACCATCCGCAACCCCTCCCCAACCATATTGATAAAGTTGGTCTCCACCGGCGCCAGCGGCTCCAGGCACAGGACCACCCCCAGCTTTTCCGCCCGGTCCAGCAGGGAGCCAAACAAATCCACCGCATTCCGCCAGGCCTCCCCCGGCGTCTGCCCCTCAGCCACGTTTCTCTGCTGCGGCGAACCGATCACCAGCACCTCCCCTCCCACATCCCGGCACAATTCCATCACCACACCAAAATATTCGCCCGTCTTACGCCGGATCTCCTTATCCGCCGTCGTCATATGCAAACCGGTCGTGCCGGCCAGCAGCCAGTGAAAACCGACCACCTCCAGCCCATGCTCCCCGACGGTTTGCCGGATTTGCCTTCGCTGGTCTGCGGAAATAGCATCGGCACGAGCCGCGAGGGTAAAAGGCGCCAGCTCCAAACCATGATACCCCAACCGGCTGGCGATGGCGCAAACCTCCTCCACGGACCGGTTCTGGAACATTTCGTTACACAGGGCAAATTTCATCAGACCGTTTCCGGGACTACAAAAGGTTCACGATACCTTCTGGTCAGCAGATCATTGGCCCAGCGGCTCAAACCATACTCACCCTCACCGACAAAGGTCTCCGTCTCCGGATTCATCGTCAGCCACGGCCCCAGCGTCGCCGGTTCTTCCCACAGATTCACCCAATTTCTATCCAGGTGCTGATAGAACCGCTCAAAGGTTTCCAAGGCGTGGGAATTCCCCTGCAGGGTGTTCCGGATTTCATCCGGCGAGGACTTTTGGCCTAGCCGGTACGAAATATTCGATATATGGCACAGGGCGCTGGACAAATGCCCCTCCAGAATATCCGCGTTCAGATCGCTCACCTTGCGGCTGCGGACCGCGTCGATGAAATTCGACATATGTTTGCCGCCGCCATCCCCCTGAAACTGCTTGATTTTGTTTCCCTGATTGTCAAACACCCAGCCGCCGCCTTCCCCCGCGGCGAAATACCCGCCTTCGCATTCCACCACCACGCCGATCCGAATCCCCCGATAATGATCCATATTGGTATCCCCCTTTGCCTGCGGCAGGCCCCGCACCTCAAAAATAATCGGGGCCGGCTGATAATCCAGAATCGCAATCTGGGTATTCGCCGTTTCCGCGTCATCTTGATATCCGAAACGGCCCCCGATGCTCATCACCCGCGGCGGTAACTGGTTTTGCCCCGTCGCCCAGCGGCACAAATCCATCTCATGGATCCCCTGATTGCCGATATCACCATTACCCGTCGGCCAGACCCAGTGCCAGTCATAATGCAGGTTTTGCCGCATTAACGGCTCCAGCGGCGCCGGACCCGACCAGAGATTGTAATCAACCGCCGGCGGAATCGGCTGGGGACCATTCACTAAACCTATGCTGTTGCGCGGTTTATAACAAAAGCCGCGCACCACGACTATCTTCCCAAGATTCCCCTCCCGGATATACTCATAGGCACTCTTATACCCTCCGAAATCCGAACGCCGCTGAGTGCCGGTCTGCACAATACGATTGTATTTCCGGGCCGCTTCCACGATCTTGCGGCCTTCCCAAACGTTATGCGACACCGGCTTTTCCACATACACATCCTTGCCCGCCTGACAGGCCCAGATGCTGATCAAGGCGTGCCAATGGTTGGGTGTCGCCGTGCTAATGGCGTCTATATTCTTATCTTCCAATAGCTTACGCACATCCGTATAGGTATCCACCTTGATATTTTGCTGGGCCAGCTCCTCCGCCTTTTTGCCCAAAACATCTTTATCGACATCACAAATGGCCACCAGCCGGACACCGGGGATTTTCATAAAATTGTTGATGTGGCCGCTGCCCTGGTTGTGAAAACCCACCACCGCCAGGCGTATATCTCCATTGGCCCCCGTAACTTGCGCCCAGGTCCGGCCGGCCAGACTGGCGGAAAGCCCCGCCCCGGCGGCACTAATCAGGGATGATTTGAGAAAATTGCGGCGTGTGATTTTCTTCATGGCATATGCCTCTCTTTCTTATTAGTTGAAAATAAAAGAGTTACATCTTGATTCGTTCGGCCATAATCTATTCGGAACAGTCTCTGTATTGTACCGGCTCCCACAGCAGCGGCAACTCGATATTGTGCAAAATATTCCTCATTTCGTGCATAATTCTTTACATCCCTGCTAAACTGTTTTACTCTTTAGAGGGTTAATGCGATGAGTAAGCCGAAAAAAGTACTGGTCCTGATGGAACCCTCGCGGGCGTATGAACAGGGGATCCTGCGCGGCATTGCCCGCTACTCCCGCCTGCACGGCCCCTGGAACTTTTTCCGCAATATCCCAGCCGTATCCGGCGGCGAGCAAATCACCCTTTCCCACATAAAAAAACTCGAGGTGGATGGAATTATCATCCGGGAACAGAAAATCCTTCCGGATATCCTTTCCCTGGATGTGCCCATCGTCATATGTCCGTATTCCCAGCCGGTCCCCAGCTTTATCAACCTCGTGACCGATGATGCCGCCATCGGCGTTATGGCGGCGGAATACTTACTGCAGCGGGACTTCCGGCATTTTGCCTTTTGGGGCCAGAATCCCCGTTTCTTCTGGTCCATGCAGCGGTACGAGCATTTCACCCAGCGAATCCGGCAAGCCGGCTTTACCGTGGCCCAATATGAAAAACAGCAGGTCAAAAGCGGGTATCTGGCCTCCGACCAACTGGAGCCGATCGCCGCATGGTTACAAACGCTGCCCAAGCCGGTGGCGATTATGGTAGCCACCGACGACTTCAGCCACGACCTCTTTGAGGCGATTAAAATCACTCCTTTTCACGTACCCGAAGACATTGCCGTCATTGGCCTGGGCAACGACGAAATCGTCTGCGGCTTTGCCTGGCCGCCGCTGACCAGTATCGTCTTGAACACCGAACGGGCCGGTTACGAGGCGGCGGAACGGCTGGACCGGCTCATGGCCGGCGAAAAGGTCCCTATCGAGGATATCGTGATCCCGCCGCTGCACGTGGTAACCCGCAACTCCACCGAGGTTTCAGCCATTGCCGATCCGGAGGTCGCCCAGGCAGTCCGCTTCATCCGCCGCCATGTCCGGGAAACCATCCAGGTGGAGGATGTCGTCCGGGAAGTGGCTATCTCCCGCCGCAGCCTGTACAAAAAGTTTGAAAAGGCCCTGGGCCGGTCCATTTACCAGGAAATCCGCCGGGCCCGCGTCGAACAGGCGTCCCGCCTGCTGCTGGAAACCGATATGCCCGTTAGCCAGATCGCCCGCTCGCTCGGCTACCCCGATGTCAAAAACCTCGCCCGCCTCTTCCGGCAGGAAAAGGGCATGAATCTGCGGTTGTTTCGGCAGCGGTATGGCCGGGGGTAAACTACTACCCCGCGGAAGGTCTTAAGCCTATGTTCCCCCCATAGGCCGTGGACAGCGACGACCTCGTCCGCTACACATGGGATCCGGTTGTGCCGTGCCTCAATCCCCTTTCTTCATCATGGTGTCCGATTCGTCAGCTTGCCATGCACCTTGAGGCGTTTGAGGATTTCATCGATGATCAGGATCAAGCTGCTCACTCCCACGATCAGTAACCAGTCCAGAGCAACCAGCGGCTCGGTGCCGAACAGCAGATTCCCGAAAGGCGTGTAAACCACCAGGAACTGGAGAATGACGGCTACGCCGATACCCAGCCATAACCACAGGTTGCTCAGCAATCCCACCGACAGGATCGACACATAGTTTGTGCGGGCGTTGATGGCGTGGAACCACTGAAAGGCGGCCAGCGTTGTGAAGGCGACGGTCTGGGCGTGCTTGGCGCTGCCGGCGTAGAGCTCATAGACAAACAGGCCCAGTGTGCCGGCTGCCATGAGCGGAGCCAGGATCAGCATGCGGCGGATGAGTTTCAAGCCCAGCACGCCGGCTGCGGGGGGGCGGGGCGGCTGTTTGAGCACGTCCCAGTGCTTCGGCTCGACGCCCAGCGGCACAGTGCAGGCCCCATCGGTCACCAGGTTGACCCACAGGATCATGATGGCCGTCAGCGGCAGCGGCATACCGATCACCAGTGCCGCCGCCAGGGTGATGATCTCGCCGAGGTTGGTGGTGATTAGGAAGAACACTACTCGCTGCAGGTTGGAGAAGGTGACCCGCCCATCCTCGATCGCATGTATGATAGTGGCGAAGTCATCATCGGCCAGGACCATATCGGCCGCCTCCTTGGCGACCTGTGTACCCGCCCGGCCCATGGCCACACCGATGTCCGCGCCCTTCAGGGCCGGCGCGTCGTTGATCCCGTCGCCGGTCATGGCCACGATCTCGCCGTTGGCCTTGAGTGCATGAAGGATTTTAAGCTTGTGGGCCGGCGAGACCCGCGCGAAAACCGATACACTCTTCACACGTTCCTGGAGCTGCTCGTGCGGCATGCCGTCGATATCCCGGCCGGTAAGCACATCGCTGCTATCGCCGGAGACAATGCCGGCCTGCCTGGCGATTGCCTGGGCCGTCAGGGCATGGTCGCCGGTGATCATCACCACGCGGATACCGGCCCCCTGGGCGTCAGCCACGGCCTGGATCGCCGCGGGGCGGGGCGGGTCCATCAGTCCCCACAGACCGACGAAAACCAGGCCTTTCTCAACGTCCTCGCGCCGGAGTTCCTCGCTCGCTTCAGCCATCGGCCGAAACGCCCCCGCCACGACACGAAGCGCCTGACGGGCGAAAAGTTCGTTTGCCGCCTCGATCTCCGCGCGCCGCTGGTCGGTCAGCTCGACCGTTTGCCCTTCGATCAGCACGTGCGTACAGAAGCCCAACACCCGATCCGACGCGCCCTTCACCATCGCCACCGCGCCGCCCGTTTCGGACGATTGAAGGGTGGCCATGTACTTGTGCTCGCTGGAGAACGGCACCTCGGCCAGGCGGGGCTGCCCCTTGACCAGCGCCTCGATGTCCAAACGGGCCTTATGGGCCGCGATCAGGATTGCCCCCTCGGTCGGCGTCCCACGGATACTCCAGCCATCGTCCTGGCGGGCGAGCGATGCGTTATTGCACAGCAGGCCGATCCGCAGTAGCGTCCGTATGTCGTCGCTCAGTTCTCCGCCTCGCTCCGGCTGACCCTGGGGGTGAACCTCACCCGTCAGCTCGAGACCCGATCCGGTGACGACGTACGCACCAGCAGGAGTCCACAGTGTGGTGACGGTCATCTCGTTGCGTGTAATGGTGCCGGTCTTGTCCGAGCAGATCACCGTGGTCGAACCCAGCGTCTCCACCGCTGGCAAGCGGCGAATGATCGCGTTGCGGCGGGCCATACGCTGCACTCCCAGCGCCAGCGTCACGCTGATGACGGCTGGCAGACCTTCCGGGATGGCTGAGACCGCCACCGCCACCGCGAAAAGCAGCATCTCGACCAGTTCGTAGCCGCGAAGCAGGCCCAGCAGAAAGATCAGGACCGCCAGCCCCACGCCGGCTGCGCCCAATATCACGCCCAGCCGGGCCATGCGCTGCTGAAGCGGCGTTTGCTCGCGCCCGGCCTGTCGGACCTGCCCAGCGATCCGCCCCAATTCCGTGTTCATCCCCGTACCGACGACGACGGCTTGCCCTCGCCCGGCCGTTACGGCCGTGGACATCCAGACCATGTTCCGGCGCTCGGCCAGCGGGCAGTCCACCTCCACGACGCCCGGAACCTTATGGACCGGTTCCACCTCGCCCGTCAGGGCGGATTCGTTGGTGTGCAGTTCCACGGCCTGGATTACACGCGCATCCGCGCCGACCAGATCGCCCGTCTCGATTACAAAAATGTCACCGGGCACGAGTTCTTCGGCCGGGATCTCGACCCGCCGGCCGTCGCGAAGCACCATCGCATGCGGGGCCGCCAATTCACGCAGGGCTCCCAGTGCCCGGCCAGCCTTGTACTCCTGAGAGGCTCCCAGAATCGTGTTCAGCAGCACCACGCCGGCGATGACGGCCGCGTCGATGGCATGGCCGGTAGCCAGCGACAGCGCCGCCGCGCCGAGCAGCAGATAGATCAACGGGCTGTGAAGCTGTTTGGCCACCAGCTTGACCACGCTGACGGCCTCTTCGGCCTCCAGGGCATTGCGGCCAAACTGCTCCAGGCGGTGGCGCACCTCCGCCGTCTGAAGGCCCTGTTCACCGGAGTCCACCTTCTGAAACAGCTCCTGCTTGCTGTGGCTGTGCCACAAGTTGTGTGTTGCCTTTGCGTTATCGGTCATAGGGTATTCCTCTTCAATCTCTCATGTTACGGGACGGATTGAAATGGAACACAAAGGGACGAATCAAAATCGACCACCTGAGATAAAAATTATCGTTCCTTTTCCTTTTTGCAAGCTTTATTTTTCAGACGATCGCTTTGGCCCGTAACCGGCGTTGAATGATTCCTGTAACTTTTCCCAGCGGGGCCGGCCCATGTTTTTCCCGGTACCGGTATCGCTGTACCATACCACTTTGCCCAGCTTTTCCGGATCCTGGGCGTTGAGCCAGCATTCCAAATGGGATTTCAGGCTGCGGGTGGTCTTATGGGCCGTACTGACTCGCAGATAAACGGTCGTTTGGGGGATAAATTCAGACTTTGGGGATGGAACTTGAACGGTTGGAATAAATAAGGACATTCAACTTTTCTGCCCTTTTTCGAGGTCACCTCTGGGTCATATTGGTTATTCCAAGCCAAACTTTTTTGTCAGCACAGGCGATAAAGGGATTTTCCGACCAATAAAAAACTGTTGCAGGGGCGGGGGAAGTCGGATAGTATGATGAGGGTATGGAAGCTTTGACTTGCAGGCGACGGCAAGGGGGTGGAATTGCCGGGGTTGCCGGATAAGGCTTTGTTTTACAGGAAGTTAGCGAAATAATAAGGTTTTCCCGACTCGGGTCTGACCGGTCCAGGCCGGCAAGGCTTGATTTTATCTTTTAGTCAGGGATTGTTTTATGATCATAGACTGCCATGGCCATATCTGGCCAAGCCGCGATAAGCTGGGGGGGGCTGGGAATTTTTCCTGTCTGGCCAGAGCTGAAGTCACGCAAGCCAAACCGGAAGGGCATCTGGCGGAGTGCCAACCCGCCGAGGTGATGCTGGTGCTGGGGTTTGTCAGTCAGTCGCTAAACGCTGAAATACCAAATGATTATATTTTTGAATATGTTTCCAGCCAACCTGACCGGCTGCTGGGATTTGCCGGAGTGGACCCCAGCCAGGTGGATTGCCGGGAAAAACTGCGTCAATATAAAAATCAGATGGGTTTTTCCGGCATTACAGTTAGCCCGGCCTGTCAGGGGTATCATCCGTGCGATTCGCGGGCGATGCAGGTGTACGAGTTGGCGGAGGAGATGACGCTGCCGGTTTATTTCCTGCACGGGGAAAAGCTGCCGGCGGCGGCGGTGCTGAATTACGCGCAGCCCATGCTGTTGGACGAGGTGGCCCAGAGTTTTCCAAATTTGAAAATCGTGATCTCGCATCTGGGCAGTCCGTGGGTGGAGCAGACGTTCGCACTGCTGGCCAAACATGAAAATGTCTTTGCCGATATGGCCGGGCTGGTCAATAAGCCCTGGCAGGCATACCGGACGCTGCGGCTGGCTTATGAACTGGGAGTCATCGAAAAAATCCTGTTTGCCAGCGACTATCCCAACCACACGGTGAAAGAGGCGGTCGAAACCCTGTACAATTTGAACAAGATTTCGCTGGATTCGGTCCTGCCCGCCGTTCCCCGCGAGCACCTGCGCGGGATTGTGGAACGGGACAGCCTGAGCCTGCTGGGCTTACATCTGAAAAAGCCGGCGCCTGATCCAAGCACAGTTTCGTGAAAAGGATATTAACTGATATATGACAAAAAACACCCAACCTTCCCCGTTTGCCGGCGCTGTGGGCAAATCCTCCCCCTGCCGGATGCTTTTGGGCTGGATTCTGAGTGCAGCAGCGGCGTTCTGCTCGGCCGGCTGCGGGGCGGAACCCTATGGCAAGATGTACCTGCGTCCGATTGCCCAGCCGGACCAGTTGATGATGCAGGATTATACGCAGGCCTTCAGCCGGCTGGACGAGCGGGGGCAGGTCACCTGTGTGTTTGGGACAGAAGAAAATCAGCCGGCGGAAGCGGG
>JAKQBU010000375.1 GCA_029573975.1 Planctomycetota bacterium | reverse complement strand
GCTATAAGTCTTTATTTGAAAAATAGATAGGCAATAATGAATGCGGATGAATAAGTCATGAAACATCGACGGAACCTGAAATTCAAAAAAGAGCGGAACTGGTCGGCATTGAAACGGTATCTGATCTGGGCGGTTGCGGCGGCAATCGGGGGAGGGGGTTTGTCTTATCTTTTGTTCCGGGTAATCGGGCAGCCGAATGCGGAAATCCAGGAGAAAGCCACATTTTTGCATAAATTGCCCGGTATGATGCTGGCGGCGACGTTATTTGGGGTGCTGGCGCTGCTGTTTTTTGGCATCCGGGCGTGGCTGATGGGGGTCAAACCGCGGAATACCGTTCGCAATACGATCCGGATAAGACGGTAAGTTACCAGAAGGAAAAGATTTGGCAAAAACACTTGACAAAAACCTTTTTATGTGATATAAATAAATTTTACTACTAAACATTTTGATGACAGGAGGATAAAAAATGAAATTCCTAACCATACTTGTTGCAGTGTATTTTTGTTTATTTTTTTCCAGTCAATTCCTGCCGGCGGACACTGTCGATTTCGATAATCTGAACTGGTCCATCACTATTCTGATCGACCAGTCGGAGACGGTATTTGGTGATCCACAGTTGACCCGGCCCCGCAACAATCGCGGCCTGGCCATTTCCCCGGACGGCCGCTATCTGTATGCCGGCTACAACGACAGCCTGTATGCCGGCGGTGAGGTTCGCCGGATTGACCTTACTTTGGAGGGGAATGTCGCGCCGTTTGTTTCGCGGCTTACCGGAGCGAAGGGAAAGTCCATTGCGGTGGACGATGTGGGGAGGGTGTATCTGGCGGAGGGGGCGAGCATTCGGATTTATGATGCTGGCCTTTCCACACTGCTGTTCACCGTTTCCGGCCTGACCAATTCGGAGGGAACGGCGGTGGTGCGCGAGGAGGGACAGTTAGTATTGTTCAGTTCGGACCGCAATACGGGAAAGCTGGAAAAACGGATCTTGACAGAAGAGGGAGCGGGGATCAGCGGGGCGGCACTGGATGCCGGTTTTGGTACCAATGGAGCGGTTTCCCTGGCGGCGAATCTGCGGGGAGTGGAAGTGGATGAGCAGGGGCGGATCTGGGTGGCCGGGTACGGCAGCGATATGCTGTACCGGGTGTCCGCGGACGGAGTTACCATTGACACTCTGAGTGTCAGCAATCCCATTGATGTGGGGCTGGACGGTTCGACCGTGCTGGTAACGCGGTACACCGACCGGCTGATCAGCCGGTTTGACGGGGAAAGCCTAGCTTCGTTGGGATCGGACCTGGCGCCGGCCTGGGAGGATCTGGCACTGGACCCGAATGGGCAAAGCAATCAGGGAACCCTTTCCGGGATCGCCGTACTGCCAGGAACCGGTTTTTATGTGGCCAATGAAGCTGGACAAATGCTGCTGTATGAAGATCCGCCGGGAAGCGGAAATTTTGTGGATGATAACGATCCGATCCTGTTTGCCCGGACCTGTACCATTCGGGGTAATTTTGACGGGGATTGTGATGTGGATATGCTGGATTTTGCCATTCTCTCGGCGGCCTGGTTGTCCCAGGAAGGAGAGGGGCAGTGGAATCCGGACTGTGATATTAACCAGCCGGCGGATCAGGTGATTGATATGCAGGATCTGGAAGTGTTTGCCATGCACTGGCTTGAAGGGGCTACACCTTGATAGTATGTCAGGGAAGCAGTTTATAAGAATTTTCCGGTTCGTGATTTTTAATACCCCATAAAACCACAGGATCGTGTGGTATCGATTCTGTGTTTCCTCCTTTTACGGGAAGCGGGAGTACCCGTTGACGCAGGGGATGAGACAACTTATAATTATGCTCCTGTTTCGAAGCAGGATGTAACCTATTATTTAATTAGAGTTTAGGAAAAAAGAAAATGTCCGATAATAAACCGGAAGATCATGGAAAAATGAAGGATGGCGGGAATGGTAAGGAAACGCTGGATTTTGTGCGGGCGATGGTGGCGGAGGATTTGCGGACGGGCAAGTGGGGGGGGCGGGTGGCGACGCGGTTTCCGCCGGAGCCGAATGGGTATCTGCATATCGGCCATGCCAAGAGTATTTGCCTGAATTTCGGGATAGCGGCGGAGAACGCGGGGGCGGTGTGCCATCTGCGGTTTGACGATACCAATCCGACGAAGGAAGAGGATGAGTATGTGGAGTCCATCCAGGCGGATGTGCGGTGGCTGGGATGGGACTGGGGGAAGCATTTGTATTTTGCGTCGGATTATTTCGAGCAGATGTATGAATGGGCGGTGCAACTGGTCAAGGCGGGCAAGGCGTATGTGTGCGATCTGAACGCGGAAGAGACGCGGAAGTACCGGGGGACGCTGACGGAGCGGGGGAAGGATAGCCCCTATCGCAATCGCAGTGTGGAGGAAAATCTGGATTTGTTTACGCGGATGCGGGCGGGGGAATTTGAGGATGGGGCGCGGACGCTGCGGGCGAAGATCGATATGGGTCATGCGAATCTGAATATGCGGGACCCGGTGATGTACCGGATTCTGCACGCCAGCCATCACCGGACGGGGGATGCGTGGTGCATTTATCCGATGTATGACTGGGCGCACGGGCTGGAGGATTCGATCGAGCGGATCACGCATTCGATCTGCACGCTGGAGTTTGAGAATCACCGGCCGCTGTATGACTGGTTTTTGGATCAACTGGGAGTGTATCATCCGCAACAGATCGAGTTTGCCCGGCTGAATCTGACCAATACGGTGATGAGTAAGCGGAAGCTGCTGCAACTGGTGCGGGAGGGGTATGTCCGCGGGTGGGACGATCCGCGGATGCCGACAATTTCGGGGATGCGGCGGCGGGGGTATTCGCCGGCGTCGATCCGGAATTTCTGCGGGAAGATCGGGGTGAACAAGTTCAACAGTACGGTGGATTTCGCATTGCTGGAGCATTGCGTGCGGGATGAGCTGAACCAGAGTTCGCCGCGGGTGATGGCGGTGCTGAATCCGCTGAAGGTGGTGATTACGAATTACCCGGAGGGGCAGGTGGAGGAGATGACGGCCATCAACAATCCGGAAGATGCGTCGGCGGGGACGCGGAAAGTGCCGTTTACGCGGGAGCTGTATATCGAGCGGGACGATTTTATGGAGGAACCGGCGAAGAAGTTTTTCCGGCTGGCGCCGGGGCGGGAGGTGCGGTTGCGGTATGCGTATTATGTGACATGCACGGAGGTGGTGAAGGATGGGGCGGGGAATATTACGGAGTTGCGCTGTACGTATGACCCGGCGAGCCGGGGCGGGGATTCGCCGGACGGCCGCAAGGTGAAGGCGACGCTGCACTGGGTATCGGCCAGCCAGGCGCTGGGGGCGGAGGTGCGGCTGTACGACCATCTGTTCACGCGGGAAAATCCGGATGAGGCGGAGGAGGGGAAGAGTTTTACGGATTATATCAATCCGAATTCGCTGGAGGTGCTGACGGGCTGTTTTGTCGAGCCCAGCGTGAAGGGGGCGGCGGCGGGGAGCCGGTATCAGTTTGAGCGGCTGGGGTATTTCTGCGTGGATCCGGATTCGACGGCGGGGAAATTGATTTTTAACCGGACGGCCACACTGAAAGACACCTGGGCCAAGATTCAGAAGCAGGAAGGGTAATAGCGACCATACTATGGTATGGTGATAATCACTACTTTTTCAGGAGACAGGTTATGGCAAAAAAGATTTTGATGCTTTGCAGTTCGCCGCGGAAGAATGGCAATACCAATATGCTGGCCGGGTGGGTGGCGGCGGCGGCGGAAGAGGCCGGAGCGAAGGTGGAAGTGGTGGATGTGACGAAGCTGAAATTGAAGAGTGCCGGGTGCACGGCCTGTATGGGCTGCCAGAAACGGGCGAAATTTGAGTGCGTCATCCGGGATGAGGTTTCAACGCTGGTGAAACGGATCCCGGGATTTGATGCGGTGGTGTTCGCGACGCCGGTGTATTTTTTCGGTCCGAATGCCCAGTTGAAAGTGGTGCTGGACCGGATGTTCAGCCATATCAAGATTGACATGAAGACCGGGAATTACACGCATGTGAAGGGGTATCCGGTAATCGGGCTGCTGGCGACGGCGGGCGGAGATTTAAACGAGGGGCTGAATATCTGTAAAATGACGTTCAAAACGCTGGCGGAATTTACGGGTAAGAAATTTGAGACGCTGCTGGTGCCGCTGGCACCGGGTAATCCGGCGGAACTGCTGAAAAGGGAGGATGTCCGGAAGAAGGCCATTAAGCTGGGCAGGAAGCTGGCAGGTAAGCAGAGGGCCTGAAAAGGTTAGCTGTTTTTACCATGTTTTTCCATGGCCTGGCGACGGAAAGGTTCGGGCATTTTTTCAAGGGCGTAACGAAGGGCGGTGCGGGGCATGGTTTTTTTATGCCTCATTACAAAGGCGAAAACTTCTTTGGGGTGCCGGCGGGAGGCTTCCTTGAGGAGCCAGCCATAGCCTTTCTGCACCAGATCATCGGGGTCGGTTAAGAGACTGGTACAGATGGCAAAAACCTCATGCAGAAACAGTCCTTTGCGGGCGGGCAGGATGAGGGTAACAGCAGCGGCCCGGCGAACCCAGCGGTTTTCTGACGTTGTCCAGTTTTTTAAATCGTTGACATATTGGGGAAAGGTTTCCAGAAAAGAGCCGATGGTATGATTGCAGAGGGTATCGCAGGCGGCCCAGTTGGTGACATACTGATAAACCCAGCGGGAAAAGGTCTGGAAATCCTCCGGGGTGTATTGTTTATGCAGGTTTTCCGCCCAGCAGCAGGCAATGAAGAACTCTTCCAGGCAGCCGGATTTAAAAAGAGTCTCACAAAGGGCAAAAATCTCCGGCTTGTTTTTTTCTTTTATAGGTTTGAAGTATTGGGCGGCGATTTTTCTGACCAGGGGGGTTTTCACGCCGTAAAGTTTGATTTTTTCTTTGAAGAATTTCCGACCGGTATTTCTGGTTTCTTCACTGCTATTTTGACGGAGTTTTTTGCGGAGTGAAGGAATGAGGTTGTTCATAAAGTTGCGATGCTCAGGTTATAACTGGCAGTGATAAAATGACACTTCCAGTTACAATAGAGGGGTTCCTTTACCGGTTGCGTATAGGTCCACAATTCCCCTTTATACCTGTCGTTGGAGATCAGGCCTTCTATCAGAATAGTCAATCCTTGCCAACCAGGCAGGGAAAATGGTACTGCTTAGTAATTGACCATACGTGGAAGCTCTTTGGCTTCATGAATCCATTTTTCAATTTGCGATGCGGCCGGCGGTTTGCGAACCAGTTTTTTACCGCTATTGACCTCTTCCATTTTTTGGGAAAGGTTAGCGGCATTGCGCTGGGCCAGTTCCGGCACGGTATCGACACCGGCGGCCTCCAATAACTCCGCATATTGCGAGCTGACGCCCTTGATGCGGAACAGGTCGGCATGATTAACCCAGCGGAGAATCAAGGAATCGCTGATGCCGGTTTTTTTCGCCAGTTCCTGGCGGCCTTTCGGGGTAGCGCCCAGTTTCAGCAGATCCTCGGTTGTAGAGACGCCGGCTGCTTTGAGTTTATCCGCGTACACAGGGCCAATCCCTTCGATATCAATCACATTTTGCATATTCGGTTCCTTTCTGTGAATGGACGTGATCCCGATCCATCCTGATACGGTTGTTTGCAGAAGCCGGCAGATTTTTCGGAGGGATCACTTCTCCGGACTGCCGCACCCGCCCAGAACTAATCAAAATGTCCCAAAAAACTCGGCTCCATACTTTTTCATAGGATTTTCCTTTCGCGTTACAGATGATTGAATTACGTGGTTATTTTATTCCATAGGCAAATCAAAGTCCAGTGGAAATAATTTTCACAAGCCGTACCGCCTGACCGGAGCGGTTAATCCGCATTTCTCACGGACTTTCGATTTTCAGCGGTCTTTTTGCCCGCCTTCTTCGTTCTCGTCGCTATCTGTCCTCAACATATAGCCTGCGGAAGATAGCTCCTGCGGCCTCGAAGGCGGACAAAAATTCACGCTGAAAACAGACGGTCGAAGCCGGTGAACCGAAAAATGGTACATAAGACATGTTGAACCATTGAGTTATCCATATATTTGTCTAAATCCCGTAAGATATGCGGATTAAGCGGATTTGGCAAGTGAAAGCGGAGCCAATTTTTGTTGCCGCACAAAGGATTAAATTCGATGGCAAGTGGAAAAAAGATGGATTGATGGGAATAGCGGAATTCGGCGAGGGCATAAAACATAAGTATTTATAAATACTAGTTTTATAATTTTTTGAGTTTCCGGATAATTTTGGTATGATACCTGGTTATTCGTCCACCGGCGGCAGAATGGCAGGCCGAGGGAATTTTCTGATGAGCTGGGATACCGTCTTTTTCTTGACAAAAAAAGGGGTTGATGTTTCAATCTGGCATTAAATGTTGTTTTACAGGGATGATGTTGAGAAATGTGATAAGGAGACTAGATGATGGGGAATGTTGAAAGAATCAATCGGATCCTGGCGAGCTTACTGGTTATGGCATTGCTGGCGGGTGTGCTGGGATGTCAGCAGAACCGGCCGTATAATACCGAGGCAGCCGCAACGGCGGAAAATCCGGCCCTGCTGGAAGAGCCCGGCCTGGTGGAGTCGTCGGATCCTCTGAGCGGCGCCGAGGCCGCGGACTTGCAGCGGAATGCGGAGGTGCAGTTGGTGGAGCAGATGGGCCGGCACCGGGCGAATTACAAGGAGACGCTGGAGCTGATGCTGGATTTCTACAATCGGCAGGGCAATCAGCTTAAAGCCCGGTGGGTCAAGGAAGAGCTGAAAAACCTGAATCTGGGGCCGCGGTATGCGTACCTGGTGGTGGCGGAAGTGGCGGGGCCGGATTTGCGGGCCTCGACGATGGTGATGGAAGCGGATGTGCTGTATGATGAGGGAATGGCTACGATGAAGAGCGGACGCGGCTCGCTGGGGAAGATCGGGGTGGATAAGAAGGCGATGTACGCGGCGGTGGAAAAGTTCAATCAGTTAATTACCCTGTATCCGGACAGCGATAAGATTGACGATGCGGCATTCCAGATCGGCGAGATTTATAATCATTACCTGGGCGAGAAGACGACGGCGATGCTGTATTACCAGCGGGTGTGGCAGTGGGAACCGCAGACGCTGCTGCCGGCGCGGTTTGCGGTGGCGCGGATTTATGATGATTACTTCCACAACCGGACCAAGGCGATCGAATATTACGAGAAGGCGATCCATCTGGAATCGTCCTATACGAAAAATGCAACCTATGCCCAGAAACGAATTGAGATACTCAACCGGGAGCTATCGCGATAATCCATTTTAGCGACAGGTTAGAATGCAAAACAGGAAACCCACTGCGTACCGGTGGGTTTCTCTTTGTCATACGGGAAACGTGAGTGCAGATATCTGTTATTCTTGCCATTATGATAGCCCTGCTGGCGGGCGAAAGCGTGTCGGCGGGAAATTCCGAACCGGAAAGGCTTTTTGTGCGAACCGCTGAGCAAAGCCTGCTGATATTGACCGGTTCGATGCTGCTGGTGTGGTCTTTCTGGCGGATCATAACCCGCCTGATCCTGACGCGGCTGGAGTTGATGAACCGGCCGAACCGGTCCGTGCTGAAAATACCCGGCCGGGTGGACCTGGTATTCCAAATCATGCTCCTGGCGGTTTTCGCGATCCAGTTAACGACGGGCGGCTGGGCGAATCTGATTTGTAATGACCTGAACCTGGGCGGGACCGTCCTGTTGTGGGAAGCGGGGCTGATTTTGCCGTTTGTGGTGATGCTGGTGCTCAAGTGGCATTGTTTTTATCCGATCAACCGGCATCTCAAGGAGAATATCATAGCCGGTCAACTGGCGGAAGGACTGGCAGCCCGTCCGGTCTGGAGCCGCGGACAATATATTTTATTTAATCTGCGGCATGGCTTGCTGATTATTCTGGCACCGCTGCTGCTGATATTGGCGTTCCGGGATGCGGCGGCGGTTCTTTTTTCGCGGTATGGGGGAGAGATGAGGCTGGGGAGCCGGGCTGAAGAGGCGGTGGTAGCGGCGGGGGTAGCGGGGATTTTTGTATTTTCCCCATGGCTGCTGCGGAGGATCTGGTCCCCGCGAACCCTGCCGGCCGGACCCCTGCGAGCGCGGCTGGAGGAGTTTTGCCGGGGTTTGAAGCCGAAGTATCATGATATTCTTCTGTGGGATA
>JAKQBU010000360.1 GCA_029573975.1 Planctomycetota bacterium | reverse complement strand
GGCAATGCTCGACTCCCCTATCCCGAAGGCATGCAGGGTCCGCGAGCATATGATCCCGGCGGCCGCCCGGCCGGCCAGATGGTGCCGCAGGCGCGGCTCAATCGCCAGCTCGTACATCTTCTTCATTTCCGAGGGCACGCCGGGAGTAAAAAATATCAGCGCCCGCCCGATTTTCGCGGACAGGCCTGGCGCTGTGCCGCAGGTATTCTCGATCACTTCACAGCCGCGGGGAATCATGGCCTGAATTATGTTCTTGGGAGACATCTTCCAACCCATCCGGGCGAAGATCGCCTCAATCTGCCGCAGGGATGGCTCGTGCAGTTCCAAATCAACCCCCAGCAGTCGGGCCAGGGCATGGCGGGTCAGGTCGTCATCGGTCGGGCCTAATCCGCCGCTGGCGAGGATCAAATCCGACTCCCCGGCCAGCCGCTTCAGTTGCCGCACGGTGGCCTCCAGATCGTCTCCGATTGTCACATGCTCGCGAATCGGAATCCCCAACCCGGCCAGCCGCCCGCTCAGCCAGGCGGCATTGGTATCGACCGTCTGGCCCAGTGCCAGTTCATCCCCCATGCTGAGTATGGCCGCCTGCATCGCAAGAATCCTGTCAAACGTTGAACCGGAAGTTGATAATATCCCCATCCTGCACCGGGTAGGTCTTGCCCTCCAGCCGCACCTTGCCGGCCGCTTTGGCGCCTTTCATATCCCCCGCCGCCATAAAATCATTATAGTGCACCGTCTCGGCCCGGATGAAACCCCGCTGAATATCGCTGTGGATCTCACCGGCGGCATCGACGGCATGGCAGCCGCCGGGGATGGTCCAGGCCCGTACCTCATCCTCCCCCACCGTCAAAAAGGAGATCAGATTCAGCGTACGGTAACACATCTGGATCAGGCGGTCCCGGGCAATCTCCTTCACCCCCATATCTTTCAAAAAATCCTCCCGTTCCGATGCATCCAACTCCGCCAGTTCCGCCTCCAGCTTCGACGAAAGCAGAATGGCCTCCCCCCCCGCCTGCTCCGCCGTCAGGGGAGAAGCTCCGGTAAGTTTGTCCTCATTGGTGTTCACCACCACCCGACGGGGCTTGAGCGTGAGAAAGCCGAAACTCCGCACGACTTTTTCTTCCTCTTCATTCTGGATAATCTCGCGCAGCGGCCGCATGTTTTCCAGAGCCTGGCTGCATCGCTGCATCAGAGCCAGTTCGTGTTTGTCCTGATCGACGGACTTGATGGGTTTCTGGATTTGCTTTTCCAGCCGTTCGATCCGATTCAAGACCAGTTCCAGGTCCGCCAGAACCAATTCCGTATTTAACTCCTCCAGGTCCCTGGCCGGATCGATACGATTTCGATACGAAGCGACGGAATCGTTCTGGAAGGCACGGACAATCACTACCAGCATGGCCGCCTGCCGGGCCTGCGCGACGGTTCGCCGGGCTTCCTGGCGGCTAGGCTCATCGACAAAGCTCAGGCCGGGCAAATCCAGAAACTCGATGGTGGCGTAGGTATGCTTTTTCGGCTTGTAAATCGCCGCCAGCCGGTCCACCCGCTCATCGGGCACCTTCACGATGGCCTTGTCCGCATGATGGGTGACACCCGCATCCGAATGGACATGACCCTCGGTAATGGCCCGAAACAGCGTGCTCTTGCCCGACTGGCTCAATCCTGTTAATGCTACCTGCATGACATATCTCCTCAGCCCCAACGGCTGCATCCCGGTCTGATTTCCTACAAATCCTGATTTTCACGCAGAAAAGACCGTTTGTCAATCTTATTCCCGCCGAAGTGCTATTTTGCCAGGATACTGCTCCGCAGCCGGAAAAGCTCCCGGAAGGCCCGCAGAATGACTTTCCAGCTTGCCCCGCTCTGCCGGCCAGCCAGGCGCGGATAATGATGAACGCCCCGCTGGGTGATGGTGTAGCCGGCCCGCTGGGCACGGGCGAGAATTTCGGCATCGATCAGGGCGCCCTGGCTTTGCATCTCGATACGATCAAAGATTTCCCGCTTGTAGAGTTTAAAGGCACAATCCACATCGCGCAACTTCAAGCCGAGCATCCAATTCACCAGCCTGGTCCAGGCCCAGGCGTTGAGCTTGCGAATCCAGGGGTCCTTGCGGTCCAGCCGGTAGCAGCTAACGATATCCCACTGCTCCATCAGGGGCAGCAGGGGCGGCAGTTCCTCCATATTAAACTGGCCGTCACCATCGGTGTAAAACACCAGCTTTTTAGTTGCCGCCCGGAAGCCGCTCTGCAATGCCCCACCGTAACCGCGGTTGACCTCGTGATGCACGGCCCGGATGTGCGGATTTTCGCCGGCTAGCCGGTCGGCGATTTCCCGCGTCCGGTCCTGGCTGCCGTCGTTGACGATAATCACTTCGTAATCGTCGCTAATGGCTGGCAATACCGCCAAGGCCTGCTGCGTGACCCGCTCCACATTGGCTTCTTCATTATGGCAGGGGAAGAATACCGAAATACTGACTCGATTGGTGTTCCTACCTGCTTCACTCCGCGGGGACAAAACCATCAGGGATTTTCCTTTTTCTTTTCCGCGTTCATCTGGATGATTCTGGCGAACACATCTTTGTGCATCGGATCATCCTTGCGCAGAAGAATTACATCAAAGTCTTTATTTTGCCGGGGTGTGGGTATATTGGCAACTATCAGCCAATTCTTGGAATCTTCCAGGGCCTTAATCAATCGGCTGGAACTGCTTTGGCGCAGCAAAGCTACATTAATGCCTTCCTGCTGTAAAATCTGATCGAACTTTTTGGCATCGATATACCCGGCGGCGGCCTGGATCTTTCCCCAGGTTTGATAGTGTTCCAGCGAATAGGCGGCCTGTGCCCGGCCATCCATAAACACCTGGCAGGGAGGCCGCCCGGTTTGGGGATCAGGGGTCTGGCCATAACAGATATACCCGCCGTTGGTCCAGCCGCCCAAAACCAGACCCCGAATCTGAAGCTTATTAAAGACCTCCATCGCCCCCACCGGCTGATCTACGATGCCTACCATATACCAGAAAATATCCGTTTTTCGCCTTTCCTCCCGATAATAGTTATTCCACATGAAATGGACAGCCACTATCGCGATAATAACTGCCGCCGCCACAGTCCCGCCCGCCAGCGGCCAGCCGAAGCGCCGGGGGAAGAAAGGGACCATCACCAAGGTTCCCGGCTGGCGGCGGTGCAGACGCATCATGCCGATCATCTCCACAATCTCCTGCATCATCCGGGCCAAAAAGGGGGCCAGTATTACTCCGCCCAGAAAAACAAACCGCCGCGACTGGATCGACATAAAGAGAGTAATGGCAATGACTCCGATCCGGGCCAGATCGATGGCAGGCCAGGGGACCGATTCGGCCATCAGGCGATGGCGGCGGCCGCGCGGCTGGGGAGACCGGGGCTTGAGAAGATACAAAATCCACCATACAATAAAAGTGACTGCCAATATCCCGATAAACCAGAAATAAGGCCCTACATTTCCGAAACCTTTCTCATAAATCGCCTTCCACTCCGCTACCTCCCGCCATTCTTTTCCCGCTTTGCTTACAATGATAATCAGCGGATGGATCAGGTTTTCCAGACCGAAGGGACTGAAGACGGCGGGGATAACTATCACCAGCAGCAAGCCCGCCAGCAGAAAGAAATATCCCCGCCAGGAAACGGCAAAAAAACGATGCCCCCAGAGGCCGGCGAGGATTTTATTGACCAGATGACCGGCGGCCATAATCAACATAATCATGATCGCATAGACAAAACCGCCGTGGACATTCGACCAGAGAATCATCAGCGGGATCAGCCAGAAGATGGATTTATAACGGCCCTGCTGCCAGCGGGCCAGGATGAAAATCATCATGATCGAGAATAAAATCGAGCTGATATTGGGCCGCAGGTCGATGTAGGAGCGGCTGAGCAGAATCCCAAAGGCCACCATCGCCCCCGCCAGCACCGGATGCACGCCCAAGGCCCGCGCCGCCCACCAGGCAAACAGGCCCGTCAGCACCGCCTGAATAAATTTGTAGATGACGATTGAATTAAAGCCCCATGCCTGCTGCATTTTATAAAAGATCGCATGTGTCAGCCAGTTCTGATTCACCCAGCCGTTGGGTTTGGACTTGGGGCTGAAGGGGTCCTGCATGGTGATATGTACCCCCAGCTTATCCAGCAGGCGCATCTGCCAGGTTCGCCCCGGCTGATCCACGCACCAGTTGCCCAGGCTGTACCGCCCGCAGGCCATCGCCACCCAGGTATCCCCCCCGCCGATCGGCGAGGTGGCGCTATGCAGGGAGGCGACAATCACCAGCAGTACGCACCCCAGCCAGGCCCATCGCGGCATCCGGGCCGGCGATACGGCAGTATCCGTACTCGACAGGCTCTCCTGAATCCCCGGGTTTTTGCCGTCCTGTTTTATTTTATCATTTGCCAAAAGCAACCTCCCTTTATTATTTTGTTCTACGGCAGAAACTTTTTCACATTCTTCAGCTTCCGCGGCAGATATTCCTTCACCACATAATCCAGCCCGTGTTTGGCAAAGGCCTGCTGCTCCACACGGACGCCGGCCTTGAGCATATAGTTGATTGCCTCCTGCCAGGGCTTGTGATGTTTCACAAAGGGATCGTTTTTCAGGGCGTCCTTGGCCCGCTTGATGTCCACCTCCTTGAGCGGGTGGGTCGGCAGATCGTATTCCTTGACATCCTGCGGCGTCACCCCCAGAAAACTCACCTGCGGCACACAGAAAAACTCGTTCAGATGGGCGGCGTTGCCGGAGCCTACTTTCAGGGTACGATAAATATTAAAATAGCCATACGGATCGCCATCGACAAAGGCATAGACCGGAATCTTCAGATCGTCGCTCAGACGGCGGACAAAACGCCGGCAGGCCCGGGTCGGCACCCCCCCCATGCTTACCAGAATGCAGCCGACGGTATC
Organism: Planctomycetota bacterium; assembly: GCA_029573975.1. Next base: position 3,456 of record JAKQBU010000360.1, on the reverse strand, counting down.
CCAATACCCGTACTTAAGCAGCCGCTGAAACGCGCCAGCCGTTTCGATGGCCAGGATAAATTTGGCCTTGCTGCGGAATTCCAGGTGCTCCACGTCAATCGGAATCGAATACGATCCGGAACCAAACTTGGTGCAATCAATCTCCAGTTTTTTACCGCTGGAGTCTTTGTCCACGACGATCAGCCGCCCGGCGATATCGCCCCCCTTCTCCTCCGGCACAAACCGGAGCTGCTCGCGGATAACCCCGAACATCGCTTCGACATCTTCCATCACCGTATCCGATTCCGGCTGCTCCTTGAACATGGCATCGCCCCAGTTTTTGCTGATGTAGTACGCCTCTCTTTTGGTGGCCATATCATCGCCGACGATCAGTTCCTTGCTGAGGGCCATCATCTTGAGAGTCTGGGCAAAGGTCTTGACCGTATTGACCGTCAGGGTCCGTTCCTTGACGCTGTCCTTCAGCTCGAAAAAACCGGTGTTCGAGCGGTATTCCACATTATTCAAACTCCGCACCGGAATCCGCATCTTCGGCTTCCGCCGCCGCATGATATTGTCATGCACATTCCGGGCGCTGTCCTCGATTTTTCCGATTACATTCACTTCCTTGCGTTTTGCCATCCTTGCCAATCCTTCTATCCTGAAAAAACACTGTGTGTAAATTATTCCAGTTACTATTTTCCGCGGTATGATTCCTCCGGATATTTTATCTCATTTCGTTTCATTTTCGCAAAAAACGCCTCACTCAGGTCCACTTCCAGCACACAGGCCAGATTCAGGACATAGCTGAGCACATCCGCCAATTCATCCCGGACCCGGGTGATTTGCTGAGGATCCTCCTTGATCGCCCGCGAGGCCGCCTCGTCAATCCACTGAAAATGCTCCATCAACTCCGCCGCTTCAATGGCAATCCCCATCGCCAGATTCTTAGGGGAATGAAACCGCTGCCAGTCCCGCTGCCGGGCAAACACCCGGACTTGCTCTTTCATCTGTTCGATGGTTGTGTTCACATCCGCCATAGAATTTATTTTATTTCCTTCGGCTGCAAAGGCAGCCGGGTATCATCGACATCCACCGAAAAGGGATTCAGCCACTCCAGAATCGCGGGATAGACTTCATTCCGTGCGTTTTGCCCGATGATGATATCATTATGGCCATAATCCTTCTTATGGCCGTTGACCCGCCCGAACAATTCAAACCGTTTGGTTTCACCGGCGATTTCCCGATAGGCATATTGCACGGCACCGACGGTCGCCATGTTATCCACCGTTCCCACCATAAAACAGGTCGGAGTTACCACCGAGGATAACCGGGCGGTATAATCGACGGTTTTATCCAGCGAACAAAACCGTTCGTTGCGGACCATATCCAGAAGCTGAGCCAGTTGGCCGGGGGAAATCTCCTCCTGGGCCAGCCGGAACAGGCTGCGAATCACATCCTCTCCCACATTTTTGCCGTTGTAAAAGAGTTTATCAATCTCCGTATTCATATCCCCGAAAATAAACCCCGCGGTGGCCGGGGCGCTGCTGCCGACAATCTTCGAGCCAATTTGCAGGGCCGGCTGGGTATCCAGCAGAAAATTGAACGGCTCGCTCAGGGGATGAAAAACCGCCATCGGGACCGCCACCGCCACAAAACTCTTGATGGGAGCGGCCGCTTCGGTACCCCCCTGCCCCAACCAGGCAAACATAATCATACCGCCCATCGAATGGCCGATCCAGTGCACCTTTTCGCTGCCGGTTTGCTCCCGTACATAACGCAGGGCGGCGGGAACATCATAACGAATATGATCATCCACCGACCAGTCGGTCATCTTCACATCCGCTACCCGATTCTGCATCGTTTTGAAAACTTCCGGCTCCAGATTGAACCGCCCCAGCTTGCGCAGCGAACTGGCCAGGGGCTGGCTGCTCGGCGCTGCCCCGCGCAGGGACAAGGACCAGACATCGTAGCCGTTCCGGGCCAGATAGGCCGGCAGAGACACCTTATCGGCCAAATCCCAGAACAGCAGATTATAGCCCAGCCCGTGGCAGAGAATAACCGGATTCTTATTGGCATCCAGAGTTTCCGGCTCATAGCGGCGCAGGCACAGCGTCAGGCCGTCTTCGGTCTGGGTATAATAATACTGGATTGAATAACCCGAACGGATGCGAAAACTATCGCAGCCGGCTCCGATCAAAGCCCAGAGACAAATCAGTCCCAGCAACCGTATTTTATTTTTCTTTATACTGACTATGGTCATGCGATTATCATTCCCGCCGGTTTGCCTGCTCAGGTTTTCAACTTCCGGCCGCTCAGCCGTTCGTAGGCATCCATATACCGTTGCCGCGTGCCGGCCACCACCTCGTCCGGCAGCACCGGACCGGGCGGACGCTTGGCAAAGTGAATGCTCTCCAGATAATTCCGTACAAACTGCTTATCGTAACTTTCCTGGTCGCGGCCCGCCTGGTATTTGTCGGCCGGCCAGAAACGCGAGGAATCCGGCGTTAAAACTTCGTCGATTAAAATAATCGAATCCCCATCATAGCCCCATTCAAATTTGGTATCGGCCAGAATAATTCCGCGGCCGGCAGCATAATCCGCCGCCTTGACATAAATCTCGATGCTCTTGTCCTGTACATAGCGGGCCGCCTTCTCGCCGAGAATTCCCGCCGCCCGGGCAAAGTCAATATTTTCGTCATGTTCACCCAGTTCCGCCTTGGTCGCCGGGGTAAAAATCGGCCGGCTCAGCTTGCTGCACTGTTGCAGACCGGACGGCAGTTTATGGCCGCACACTGTCTGGGTCTCCTGATATTCCTTCCAGCCGGAACCGGCCAGATAACCCCGCACCACGCATTCGACCGGCAAGACCTTCGCCTTTTTCACCAGCATACTCCGGCCTTCCAACTGACCGGCATGATCCGAGAAAGGTTTGCCGAAATCTTTCACCTTCGTGCTGATTAGATGATTGGCCACCGAACCGCCCAGCCACTCCAGCCAGAACAGGGAAATCTGCGTGAGAATCACTCCCTTATCCGGGATGCCGTTGGCCATAATCACATCAAACGCGCTGATCCGGTCCGTCGCCACCAGCAGCAGCTTATCGCCCAGATCATAAATATCACGCACCTTGCCTCGTACCGGCTTCTGCCCGGGTATCTCCGTCTGTACTATTGCCTTTTTACCTGCCACAACATCACCTCATCCAGTCAATGAATTTTGGTTTTCTACCAAGAATCGCTTCGGCACCTTGCCGAATCTTCCATTTTGTTTTACTTTTCGATTTTCCAGTGAACCGTCGGTTAGCCGGCGTTCGCGGCCGGAACCTCGGCCGGCTGGGTATTCTTGCCCACATAAACCATCATGGCCCGCGGACATTTCGCCTGTGCCTTGTCCATCTCCGCCCGCGGCCCGTAGTGGGTGTAGTCCAGCACCGCCAGATTTTGTTTCATCTGGAAGGCCGTCGGCACCGTCTTAGCA
>JAKQBU010000358.1 GCA_029573975.1 Planctomycetota bacterium | reverse complement strand
GAAAAGCGTCGCCTTGGCATATTTCTGGGGTGCCATGTGGGGTTTGGGTGGATTGACCTTCGGGCTAACGATGCGGTATCTGGGCATGTCGCTGGGGATGGCGGTGGCGTTGAGTTACTGTTCTGCTTTTGGAACGCTGATGCCCCCACTGTTTGAGGGAACGCTTCTGGAAAAATTTTCGACTGTATCCGGACATTGGATTTTGTTCGGGATCGTCATCTGCCTGCTGGGCATTGCGGTGACCGGTATGGCGGGAATGTCCAAGGACCGCGAGATGCCGGAAGAGAAGAAGAAAGAGGTTATCAAGGAATTTCATTTCTGGAAAGGGATTGCGGTGGCCACATTTTCAGGCATCATGAGCGCTTCCTTTGCCTATGGACTCAATGCGGCGGAACCTATTGCCAAACTTTCCGCCGAACATGGTACGACGGTGCTCTGGACGGGTTTGCCCAAGTTGTGTGTGGTGCTTTTGGGCGGTTTCACCTCCAACTTCATCTGGTGCGTGCTGCTGAATATCAGAAATCGCACGGGTTATCAGTATTTCAGTTCTACCTTGCGCCAGACGCCACCTCAGCGAGAGGGCGAAACGATTCTGGAAACGGCCATTGACGCCCCCAGCGAAGAAGTGGTCGAACATGCGGCCCGCAAATCGTCGGCCGCCGATAACCGGGTACCGATGCTGAACAACTATTTCTTCAGTGCCCTGGCCGGAGTTACCTGGTATTTACAGTTCTTCTTCTATACCATGGGCGAAACGCAGATGGGCGATTACAAATTCTCCAGTTGGACACTGCATATGGCCAGCATCATTATTTTTAGCTCGTTGTGGGGCATTGCCTTGCATGAATGGAGGGGTTCCAGTTCGCGCACACGGATCTTGCTAACTATCGGTTTACTGCTTTTAATCGTCTCAACGGTTATAGTCGGTTACGGCAATTATCTGGCGGTTCCACCGGCGGCCCATTAATTGCCCTGTTTCATTATTTTCCGGATTTATCCATAGAGAAATGGATTAATGGAGTGTATGGGCTGAAACCGCAGTTTGGTTGGGATCGCCCTGGTGGAGTGTGAAACGGGTGATTTCCGGCGGGCAGAAGAGGCGGAAATGGAGCATACTGAAGCCTACGCCGCGGGTGGTGTAGATGTAACTATGATGGAACCGTGTCAGGCCGGCGGCGTATTTTTGTCCGGTGCGGCTGTGGGTGGAGAGGGGGCGGCCATTGGGCAGGCAAATTTGCCCGCCGTGGGTATGGCCGCAGAGAATCAGGTCGGCCCCGCCGGCCGCTAAAGGTTCACCGAATTCCGGATAATGGGATAATCCGATGGTAAAGAGCTTCGGGTTCGCGCTCTCCAGCGCCTTGGGAACGTCGGGAGTCCTGCGATTTTCGCAGCGGAGGCCGCAAAGGTTGAATTGCTGCGCCGGTGAAACGGCAATTGGCCGGCATTCATTTTGCAAATGAATCAGGCCAAGTTTGGGTAAATAGTCTAAAAATTCCCGCGAATCATGATTGCCCTGGACAAAATAACCGCCCAGCGGAAATCGGGCATTTTCCATAAGCCGCGAAAAGACCTCGATAGCCTGCCGGGTTTTGGGCCGTAGGGTAAGGCCTCTTCGGGTCAGGCCGCAGCGGGGTGTGTGTTCATCATGTTTGTCGTCCAGAAAAGGATTGGCGAGGCGGAACTGATAGCAGGCATCCCCCGTGCACAGCAGCAGGTCCGCCGGTTCCCGCATGATATTCAGGACTTGTTGTTCTTTGAGGCCGAAACCCAGACAATGCAGGTCGCTAACATGCAAAATACGCCGGTTTTCCAGAAACGTCGGAAGTTGGGGAAAATAGATGTCGATTTCAGTAAGCTGAATCTGATTTTGCATGGTATGGTTTGTATCGGTTTCCTACAGGGAGAAATTATTCTTTATCTTTTCCAAAAGCTGCCGGTTGATAGTTGCGATCTGTTCCTGGCCGAAAACTGCCCGGAGCATATGCTGGGATTCGTAAGCATTATCGCTGCCGTGAATGCCGTTGATCCGGTCTTCGGAGCCTGATTCCTCCGCCAGCCGCTTTCGGATTTCATGTTTATGAAAGGCATTCTGGTTGCTGACCAGCGGATATAAGGTATTGCGCTTGGTATCAGATTTGTTGATGGGAAGCGGGTGGTCATCTTGACAGCAAACGGCCATTGCCGGTCCGATGGTTTCCGTGCCTTTGTATTTAAGCCAGTTGCCGCCGCGCACCTGACGCATCACCCGGCGGCTCTGCTCTTCGGAGAGGTTTACCATTTCCAGAATGCGGAATTTCTCCCGGAGCAGGTTCAGGATAAAGTCTGCTTTTGCTTCCCGAACCATATCTTCCCGGATGAAGAATACTAGAAGATTCGGCAGCCGGCGAGCATCTTCATCGATGATTGCCAGCTCCACTTCGAGCAGTTTTTTATGCCAGTCGGTACGCCGGGGCCAACGCTCCAGCAGGTCATAGGGCATGTCCCAGTCGTTCTGCTTGAGGAAGTTATGCAGGCCCAGCAGGGTATAGGGTGTCGGTAAATCAATCCCCTGTTCCCGGCCCAGATTTTCAAGAAGCTGGCCGTAGGGCCGTTTGGGATGGGGATTGGTGGGCAGCTCACAGCCGGATGGGATGCCAGACTCCAGACCTTTGTGGTAGGTCAGGTGATAGGCCAGAGAGAGAAATTGGTTTTTCCGGCTGGGGATATAAAAGCCGGATTCATGTTTGATTCGGGTATCCAGCAATTGCCGGGCCAGAACGGGGGGGTAGTAGGGCATGCCGAGGTACGAGGTGCCGAACCGGCCGCTGGTGCTGTAGAGGTCGCATCTAAAACGGCCCGGCTGCCGGCTGACCAGTTGGGCGATGGTCGGCAGATTGCCTTCCACTTCAATCAGCAAATCTACATCATTGGTATTGTCCTTCTCCTGTTCGACAGTGGTTGGAACTTCCTGGAACCAGCGCAGGACCAGATAGCGTATATGGAGTTCTTCCAAACGCCGAAACAATTGGGCCAAATCACGAACATACAGCCGGATAGTGCCCTTTCGTTTGCGTTTGGACCGCCACTTTTTTTGCAGGCAGACCGAGCGGTACCAGTAGATTAGATTTTGCAAATGTTCCATAAATATACCTACAATCCCAGGTTAGCGGCGTTCAAGGTCAGCCGGTCGATCGTGTGAATTTTTCTTCCGTGCAGGCAGGCTACTTTGGAGATAAAAAGGTCCAGGGGCCAGTCGATGGCAGAGGCTTGATGCAGTTGCCCCAGCCACTGTCGCCACAGGCCGCTGTCGAACTCAATTTGGGCGTAGCGAAGAAAATGAGCGGCGGATAACACTAGTTGAGTCGTATTGAACGGGGCATGAAACCGGCAATACTGCCAGTCAATAATCGTATAGCGTTTGGATTCGGGGTCCAGAAAGAGATTGGCTGGAGTGGGATCGATATGATTGACGCCGGTTTGGAAAAGTTGGAGGATGGCCGGGATAGCGTCAAAAAAGCTGGCTTGCCCCTGTGCGGCGGCATCCGCCAGAGAAACGAACTTTTGCAGATCTTCCATGAGTACCCCGCACAGCCGCACCGGTCCCAGCCGCAAGGGACGGAACTCATAATAGAAAAAACAGCGGGGGGTGGGAATGCCGAGCGAGGCGGCTTTGCGGTTGTTGGCCATCTCCGCCAGGGCAAATGAGTAACAGCGGAACCTGTCCTTGAGCTTGGTCAGTTTGAAGGTTTTGGCGATGAGGGAGCCATCCGGAGTCATCAGCCGGAACACCCGGACCCGTTTATGGTTACGCAGCAGAATAGCCTGCATGTTGCCGGGAAGTTCTATAGATTCCCGGATGGTCTCGGCGGCCAGTTGGTGGAGTAGATCAGGCAGCCCGGATAGTTCCATCGCAGACACCGGGCAATCCGGGTCAGACCAGAACCGGAAACCTCCCCGACGAGTTTGCGGCAGGTTAGCCAGGCTCTGGTAATAGTGGGAACGATTTATACTTTCCATCAATATTTTTCATTCAGGTAACGGCTGGATGCTCACACGGAATCATCCGGGTATATGCCGCCGGCTGCCGGTTGTTGCCATAAACGCTTTGCAGGCTGGATTATATGATTTTAATCCTCTTAAAGCAAATAGTATAATCCAGACTCCAATCCGGTTAAAAGCGGTTTTTGCCGGATTGCTTTTCTATCCGAATCCGTTATAATCGCGGCTTACTAGGACAAAAATCCATAACCGGTTATAGTGTATGCGTATTTTTTTACTGGATGATTTTAAGATTGACTCCCTGCGGCGTTATCTGACGTTCCCGCATCGTCTGATGAAGGGGATGGTTCGCTGCGGGCATGATGTCTTCCCGTTCAGCTATCCGGATATACCCCGCCATGAGATGCCCTGGCGGAGCCGAATGGGGGGAACGGAGGCGGTTCACGCAGCCACGGACCGGATGATGGCCGAGCAGATACGGAATTACCGGCCTGAACTGATCGTGTACAGGGCCTGCCGTGCTTACCATGAGCCGACGATACAGACGCTGCGGGAAGCAGCCCCCGGATGCACTTTGGTCTGCTGGTATGTCGATCTGACCAGCCATGTCAGCCCTTCCATTGTGTCACTGGCCCGTCATGCGGACTGGTTTATATCTACCGCCGGTGGCGCCAACCTAACTCGTTACCACCAGGCGGGAGTCAGACGTTGTGCCTATATGCCCTATCCCGGCGACCCGGATTTGGAAAAACCTTACCCGGTAGAAGATTCATGGAAGAGCCAGGTTTTATTCACCGGAACCAGCCAGCATGGAAAATTGCAGGAGCAGGAGCGTCTGCGCAGCGAGGTGATTGAACGGCTGCGCCATAAAAATATCCTGACGATCTGGGGCGACAAAGGGCAGAAAAAGGTATATGGCATGGATTATCTCTACGCGATCAGCGGGTGTAAGATTGCCTTGAGTATCAATGTATATAATGATGTGCGGTTTTATCATTCCAACCGGCTGATTAACTCGCTGGGTTGCGGGGCGTTTGTGCTGGCGAAGCATGTTCCGGATAGTGAAATCCTGTTTCAGGATGGGGTGCATTTGCGGTATTTTGATACTGTGGATCAATGTTTGGAGTTAGCGGAGTATTATCTGTCGCACGATCGGGAGCGGCAGAAAATCGCCCGGCAGGGGATGGAACGGGCGCATGAGCAGTTTAACTGCCGGCAAATTGCCGCGGATATGTTTGATTTAATCACAACCGGTTGTTACCATCAGCCCTGGGCCGAGATTGTGGTATAGGCCGGACTTACAACGGAATTTTATATGCAAGTGGATTTTATACGATTTGCCGAGCGAGAGGATCGAACACTGTATCTGGTGAAGACATTCTCCCGGTATTTGCAGGGCCGGATTCTGGATGTGGGGTGCGACCAGGCCCCTTTGAAGAAATTATTGCCCGGCTGCGACCATGTCGGGATTGACATCGGGGGACGGCCGGATATTCGGATCAATCTGGAGAAGGTGGATCGCCTGCCGTTTGAGGATGCGTCGTTTGATTGCGTGATTTGCATTGATGTGCTGGAACATCTGGACAATCTGCATCAAATGTTTCAGGAGTTATTGCGGCTGTCGCGGTCGTATTTGATTCTTTCCCTGCCGAACAACTGGGTAGCGGCACGGGTGCCGATCGAGCGGGGCCGGGGCACATTTGCTCATTACGGCCTGCCGGCGGAGCGGCCGCTGGACCGGCACAAATGGTTTTTCTCCCTGTCGGATGCCCGGGCCTTTATCCGGGCGCAACTGGAGCGGCAGCCCCGCTGGAAACTGTTGGAAGAGCGGGTCTGTGAAAAAGGAAAAAACCCGGTTCTCCGGGGTCTGCGGCGTCTGCGGTACCCGGTTCAGGAACATTACCTGAACCGGTATGCACACACCATCTGGTTTGTATTACAGACGAATTTAGCGGGCGGGAAGTAATTTTTGTATTTCGAAGCGGCAGCCGGTGAAGGCATCCTGGAAGGTCAGCTTCAGGGTGAGATTGGCGGGATGGGGGGTATAGGCCGGCGGCCAGGGAAGCTGGAACTTATAATGGTAGGTAAGGGGGCCGCTGAGCCAGTAGTTTGATAATTCAGCCAGCGGAAACTCCCAGCGGTTGATGAGCCGGTTATTTTCCCCGGCCTCCAGGTCCCACAATTCAACGGTTACATCCCCGGATGCCTTAATCACATCGTGGAATTTGTCTTTGGGGATTAAATACACAACAATCCCGTCATCCTTTTCATCCTTGTTTTCGTCGTAGGCGCGGGTGTAACGTCCGAATTCGAGGGAATTGACCGAGGTAAAATATTCCATTCGCTCGGCGGGAAAGCCTTGTAAGGTTTGCATCTGGCCCTTTAACTGCTCCAGCCGCCGCTCTTTTTCCGCCAGACGGGCTTTGAGCTGCTCGTTTTCCTGTTTGAGCTGTTCCATTTGCTGTGTTAAAGCCTCTTTTTGTGCAGCCGACTGACAGGAAACGGCTATTCCCGTCAGCAGAAGCAGAAGAGCCAGACGGCTCATGGATGAAAACCACCCAGAGATACGACATTTGGTATTAGACCGATTCATACGACCACCGTCGAGTAAAACGGAACTGCAGGACTGCCGATCAGGATTTATTTTTAGTTTCGTCGCCGGAATCCCTAACCGGGATTTTCTCGAGAATATTATCCGCGACGCCATACTCGATACTTTGCTGGGCGTCCATCCAGTAATTCCGGTCGCAGTCTTTTTCCACCTTTTTCAGGTCTTTTCCGGTGTGCTTGGAGATAATATGATAGAGTTTATCCCGCAGGCGGATAATCTCGTCCGCCTCGATCTGCAAGTCGGTCGCCGGTCCGGTGACATGGCCGCGAATCAGCGGCTGGTGCAGCAGAACACTGGAGTTGGGCAGCAGGTTGCGTTTTCCTCTAGTTCCGCCCAGCAGCAGCACGGCCGCCATGCTGGCGGCCAGACCCACGCAATAGGTGCTGACATCGCAGCGGAGATACCGCATGGTGTCGTAAATCGCCAGCCCCGCCGAAACCGAACCGCCGGGCGAATTAATGTAAAAGTGGATGTCGCTCTTGGAATCTTCGTTGCTGAGGAAAAGCATCTGGGCGATGACCAGGTTTGCCACGTCATCATCGACCGGCCCGCCTAAAAAGATGACCCGGTCCCGCAGCAGCCGGGAATAGATATCATACGCCCGCTCCCCCCGTCCGGTCGTTTCAATCACGATGGGCACAAGATTGCCTGAAGCCATAATCGTACTCGCTTTGCTTGTTAAATTTTCTCTTTGGATTTACTGCCTTCTTCGCTATGGAGCACTTCGTCCACAATGCCGTAGGCCTTGGCTTCTTCCGCGCTCATATAACGGTCCCGCTCGGTTTCTTCCTCGATTTTATCGAGGCTCTGGCCGGTGTGCTTGGTGAGAATCTGATTAATCATCTTTTTGGTTTTGATGATTTCCTCGGCCTGGATCTTAATGTCTGCCGCCTGGCCGCCTACTCCGCCCCAGGGCTGATGAAGCATGACCTGGGCATGCGGCAGGGCATAGCGTTTCCCTTTGGCACCGGCCGCCAGAATAATCGCACCGCCGCTGGCGGCATGGCCGACGCAATAGGTGCAGACATCGGAGCTGATAAACTGCATGGTGTCATAAATGGCCATCGTGTCATCCACACTGCCGCCGGGGCAATTGATATAGAGATGGATGTCGCTGCCCCGCTTGAGATTATCCAGATACAACAGGGCCTTGATGACCATTGAACAGACGGTTCCCTGGCTGGTGACGTAGGAAGGATCCAGGGGCATATCCAGAAACAGGCAGCGGTTCTCCAGCAGCATTTCATTTAAACCCATCTCACGCGTACGCTGGTACCCGGAAGGGCTGGAAAGCTGAGCCGTTTGCCTGATTAATTCCGGCCGATATAATTCCATTGCAAAGTCCTCATAAAGACATTCCGTTGCCAAAACGAAAGATCCAACTCCTATTCAGTATCGGCAGAAGGAGGGGTGCGTTTCACATCTTTTTTTGAAGCTTTTTTCTCCGATTTTTTGGCAGCGGTTTTGGGGGTTTTCTTTTTGGGCTTTTTTTCCTCTTCAACGGGGGCATCTACCACCTGGGCCATTTCCAGAATTTTATCAATGGCTTTCTCATCCCGGATGTAGCTGCGGATATTGTCCAGCCGACCCTCTTTCTGCATTTCATTTTTCAGGCTTTCCGGCCGGCGGCGGTTTACGGCGGCCATTTGGGCGATGGCGGCATTAATTTCCCCTTCCGAGACTTCGATTTCCAGTTTGTCGGAGACGGCATCCATAATGAAATCCATCTTGAGGTTCTGGGCCGCCTGCTCGCTGCTGGAGGATCGGAGTTTCTCGATATTCTCCTCGATCATCTCGCTGGGAATACCCTGATTCAGCAGATCGTAATAACGCCGGATCAATACCTGGTTGGCATGACGGGCAGCCACGCCGACCGGCAGTTCAAAGGCTATGTTTTTTTTGAGGTACTCATAAACCTGCTGCTTCATGGAATTGCGGACTTCCCGCTCGGTCTGGTTTTCCAGGCTGGATTCCAGGACTTTTTTCAATTCCTCTTCAGATTCCACGCCGATCTTGGCCAAAAATTCCTCATTCACTTCGGCGGGAATCAGCCGCTTGAGGGTATTTACCTGTATGGTAAACTGAGCATTTTTACCGCGGTATTCCTCGTTGGAATGTGTATCCGGCACCGTGGCGGAACAGATTCTGGTTTCACCGACCTTGACGCCCTCCAGTACGGTTGCCATATCCTCAATCCAGATACCGTGGATGCCCGATTCCGCCACCCTCAGGGGGTGATCGGTAAAGGTTTCCGGCTGCTCGATACCTTCCACCGTCATGGTGACGTCCGCCCGGAGAATATCCCCTTCCTGGGCGGCTTCCTCGTTAATATCCACCAGTTCCCCGTTACGCCGCAGGAATTCCTCTAAGGCCTCATGGATGCGCTCTTCGTTGATCTCATAGATCTTCTTTTCGATCCGAATCCCTTCCAGTGCTGGCAGTTCAAAGGTAGGCTTGACTTCGACCTCGTAATCAAAGTGGAAATCGCCGCTTTCCGGCAGTTCGATTTTTTCCGGATCGAAATCAGGATCGCCCAGAATTTCAAAATCCTGGTCTTCGTCAATCTGCTTAAATGCCTGGGCCATCAACTGGAGCTTCACCTGGCTGGTGACATCCTGGCCATAGCGTTTTTCGATCAGCTTCCGGGGGGCATGGCCTTTACGGAATCCGGGGATTTCCGCGGAGTGAACCAGATCCCCGTATTGTTTGTTCATTTCCTTGTCGATTTCCGTACGGGGGATATCCACCGTAATTTTCTTCTTCCAGGGACCGCTGTCTGCCACATTTACCTGGCAGTTAAACTTTTCCTGAGTTTCGGTATCCGTTTGACCTGCATTATTTTCTGTTTCAGCCATTACCATTTGCTCCTGTTTGCAAAAAAGGGCCAAGAATAGATGCCTTTTACGACCAGTAAAACGCCATTTGGCCGAAAAACCTCTATACTTGGCCTTCTTCCAGTCGCAACGGAAAACCTGACAAATGAGGCTGGCTTAACGGGAATCGGAATTCTATGCGGAAATCCAACTTCATTTGGGGAAATACGTTGCGTTTCCTAAAAGCGGGTGATGAGATTCGAACCCACGACACTCACGTTGGCAACGTGACGCTCTACCACTGAGCTACACCCGCAAGTCATTACCTACGGTAACTTTGGCCAAAGTATAATCAACCTGCCTGGAGTTGCAACTGTTTTTTCTAAAAAAATATCAGGTTATGGTATTTTACTGGATGAGTAGCGGTTACCGGATCAATAATAGCACTTCCCGCATGACTTTTGCAAAAGAGGGGAATAGGCTATTTTCACCGGAATCCGGCTGGCAAATTCTTGATAATGCACCTAAAGGCTTCCAGTGTATGGACTTAGAAGGGCCAAAGATGGCCAGAGTGGCTATTCCCATGCTGCCCGCCAAATGGGCCATCCCGCTGTCATTTCCCAGAAAACCATCACAAATGCTTAAGATCGGTGCAAGTTGGCTGAGGGGGATATTGGACAGGGTATGATATTTTTTCGAAAATTCGAGAATTTCGCTCTTTTCCCAACGTTCCAGTTCCGTCGGTCCCACTAAAAAAAGAGGCTGAAGCCCGTTTTTAACCAAATTTTCCGCTATTTGCAAAAAACAGGCCCGGGGCCAGCATTTTTGCTCTGATCCGCTGCCCGGATGGATGGCGATGATCTTCCCGGAAAGGTTTAATCCCATCTTTTCGAGATATTGCCGACCTGTTTCCAGGTCTTTCTGAATTGGTTTAATTAGGGGTTCATCCAGATAGCAGGGGGAAATACGCAGCCACGTATCAGGTGCTTGTTCGATAAACTGCTCCATAAAAAATTCGCTGGTATGCCGGGGATAATCCTCTGGCGGATGCAGCCGCAGGGAGACTACCTCGGCGGCATGGGTAATGGCCAGGGTATAAATGAGGTTTTTTTCGAAATGGCCCTCGTTATCGTGCAAGAACGAAACCACTAGATCGTAATGGCGAAACAGGTCGATCAGAGGGTCCTTTTCCGGCAAATCAAAACGGGTGTGGCTGGCAAAGAGCGGGTGCAGGGGGGTGGCATCCAGCGAAAGGATATGGTCCAGCACGGTCCGGGACTGAAATACCTCCAGATATTGTTCATGGCCCATCATATCGATGCTGGTTATATTGCACTGCTCGATAATTAGACGGGCCAGAGGAAGTGTCAATATGCTGTCGCCCAGAGCCCCGGGTTGTATAATAAGTGCACGAGTATTACTATTTTTCGCCAAGTTCTATCCATCCACCGCCCAGAACACCATCCTCCTGGTAAAAAACTGCGGCCTGGCCGGGTGTGATGGCACAAATCGGCTCCTCAAATTCCACCCGGACCAGGGGGCCGCCCCGAGTAGCCGCCAGCGGTGTTACGGTTCCAGGGGCGCCGCGATGATTATAGCGAATCTGGATAGTGGCGGCAAATGGTTCAGTGGGGACCGGCTCAACCAGCCAATTCACTTGATCGGCCCAAAGCCGCCTTTGCAGCAACTCCTCCCGATCCCCCAGCACCACGGTATTGGTCTGCGCATCGAGCCGGACCACATACGCCGGATCGCCCAGGGCAATCCCCAGCCCCCGCCGCTGCCCGATGGTATAACGAAAAATCCCCTCATGTTCCCCCAGCACCTTACCATGCGTATCGATCACCGGCCCTTTTTTACACAATTCCGGCAGCCGCTCGGCCACCAGCCGGGCATAATCATCGTCCGGCACGAAACAAATTTCCTGTGATTCCCCCTTGTCATGAACCGGCAGGTTCATTTCCCGGGCCAGTTCCCGGACGCGGATTTTGGTGTATTCCCCCAGCGGCAGCAGAATCCGGCTCAGGTTTTCCTTATTGATGCCGAACAGGGCATAAGACTGATCTTTGCCGTGATCCCGGCCCCGGCACAACCATTTCCGGCCCTCCCGCTCCTCAATCCGGGCATAATGGCCGGTGGCAACGTAAGAAGCCCCGATCATATCGGCAAACTCCACCAGCTTGCCGAATTTCAGCCGGCTGTTGCACAGGATGCAGGGATTCGGAGTCCGGGCGCGTTTATATTCCTGCACAAAATAATTGACGATCATTTCCAGGTCTTTCTGGAAATTGAGAACATGGAATTTGATGCCCAGCCGATCGGCCACCTCTCTGGCATCCCGTGCATCGTCCGGGCTACAGCAGCCGGGGTGAGAGCCGCCTTCCTTGGCCGCCTGCCCCAGGCACATGAACACCCCCGTGCAATCATACCCCGCCCCCCGCAGCAGCCCCGCCGTCACGCTGCTGTCCACCCCGCCGCTCATGGCAACTAATACTCCCGGTTTCCGTGTCATTGGATCGTATTATAGCAATTGATCCCTCATATTGCAAAGGAAGTTGCATTCCATTTTGTGTACCATTGTATGTCGCAGCGGGAATTTTTTATTTGACGAATAACGATTTTTCCATAGACTAACAGTACAAGTTAACA
>JAKQBU010000357.1 GCA_029573975.1 Planctomycetota bacterium | reverse complement strand
AGGGATCGTGATAGAAGAGGCTGATGAGATTGGCGATGACTTCGGAGTCGGTTTCGCTGGAGAAGGTGCAGCCTTTTTCGATAAGCCATTTTTTGAGGGTGGCGAAATTTTCGATGATGCCGTTATGAACGATGGCGATTTTGCCGGTGTGGTCGCGGTGAGGATGAGCATTTTCGGTGGAAGGTTTGCCGTGCGTGGCCCAGCGGGTATGGGCAATGCCGAGAGTCCCGGGGAGAGGGTGATCTTCAAGGATTTTTTCCAGGACGGAAATTCGTCCAACGGACCGGGCCACCTGAATATTCTGGGAATCAATCAGAGCGATACCGGAAGAATCATAACCCCTGTATTCTAAACGTTTTAAGCCTTCGATCAGGATTGCCTGGGCCTGCTTGTCACCCAGATACGCAACTATACCACACATAGAAGATTCTCCAATATTCCTAACTTCTCTACCCTGTTTACTAATATTATCGTCGGCGGAGTTGGAGGAATCCAGCAACTTTTTAGCAATCCATGGTTAATTCCTGTGCCAGATTCTGATTTTCTTATGAGTTTGCAACTAATTAATTTATAATAGGTTATCGTATAGATGCTACCCGATTGAATATTTGAGAAAAAATACAAAAAAAATATGCAAAATATATGGTTTTGTGGTTGACCGCTGCCTAATAATATGATAGAGGGGAGTTAAGAGCGTGAGAGAGAAGATTCTTTCTTACGCTCTTTTTATTGCGCCGGCTCGGTTAAGGATGCACTGTAAGGTTTTGGTGTTCTGTGCATTACCAAGGATTTTTATTGTTTTGTGTAAAGTAAGAACTATTGGTACTTTTTTTAGAAAGGAGGAAGGAAGATGAGGAAAAAGAGGAAGGGTAAGAAGGGCGGCAGGCGGGGGCGAATGGTGCTTATGGCAGCATCGGTGCTGATTATGGGAGTAATGGCGGGGGTGTTGGTATTCGTCAATGCCTCGGCGGAGGGGAGGGACGAAGGAACCCCGGCAGCGGCAGCGCAGGCGGAATGGCCCAAAGATGACACGCAACCGGTCGGGGAGGAAGGGGTTCGGTCCACAGAACCGGTCGGGAGCCAATTCCAAACCAGCGTATATGTGCCGACGGTATCGCTTGACAATATCAATAGCACCGCCACAAAACCGGCAGCCAGTCTGGGAATACCAGACAAGAAACGTACCGGTGGTATGATCATCCGGGAATCGGAGCTGCTGAAAGATGTTTCCAGCCTGGATGCCGAACCACCAGGCCAGATTTCGGATATGGTTTACGACTGGATCGGTACTACCCCAGGAAGTTCTCCGGAAGGGATCTAAATGATATTAATCGAACCAGTAGAGGGGAACAATGGCTCGAGAGTCACAGATAGAAGTATCTGTGACTTTTTTTTCGCTGGATTGTTTTTATGAGCGGGAAATGATACAAGGGGGATTATGGATTTATTTTCCCGGAATGAGCAAAAGAATATTGCCGCGGCGGCCCCGCTGGCGGTGCGTATGCGGCCGCGGCGGCTGGAGGAGTTTGTCGGTCAGGAGAAGTTTCTGGCCCAGGGGAAGCTGCTGTGGCGGATGCTGAAGGCGGACCGGTTGTCGAGTCTGCTGTTTTTCGGGCCGCCGGGTACGGGCAAGACCACGCTGGCGTATGTAATTGCCAAACAGACGGCAGCGGAGTTTATACCCGCCAATGCCGCGACCATCGGCGTCAGCCAGATTCGCACCTTTATCCAGTCAGCCAAGGACCGCCTGGCGACGGAGGGGCGGCGGACGGTCCTGTTTCTGGACGAGATACACCGGTTTAGCCGGTCCCAGCAGGATGTGCTGCTGGACGACGTGGAGAACGGCACGATTATTCTGATTGGGGCGACGACGGAGAATCCTTTTTTTTCGGTGAATTCCGCCCTGGTTTCCCGCAGCACGGTCTTTGAATTTGAGTATCTGAGCCAGGAGGATATCCAGCGGGTGGTGCAAATGGCTCTGGCGGATCCGGAGCGGGGGCTGGGGAGGTATCCGATTCGCATGACGGAAGAGGCGCTGGACTACCTGGCGGTGATGAGCGATGGGGATGCCCGGCGGGCGCTGACGGCGCTGGAGATTGGGGTGCTTTCCCAAATCCGCCGGCGGGAAGGTCAGGTAGAGGGGACAAAAGAAGAGATCGTATTTGACCGGGAGCTGGCGGTCGAATCCATTCAGCAAAAGTCGCTGGTGGCTGATAAAAGCGGGGATAATCATTATGATCTGGCCAGTGCCCTGCAGAAGAGCATGCGGGGCAGCGATCCGGATGCGACGGTATATTGGCTGGCGCGGCTGATCGTGGGGGGCGAGGATCCGCGATTTATTGCCCGGCGGATCGCGGTCTGTGCGGCGGAAGATGTGGGCAATGCCGATCCGATGGCGACGGTGTTGGCGGCGGCGGCCCTGCAGATTAGCGAGCTGGTGGGATTTCCGGAGGCGCAGTTGCCGCTGGCCCAGGCGGCGATCTATATCGCCTGTGCTCCCAAGAGCAATCGCTCCGCCCAGGCCATCTGGTCGGCCAGCCAGGATGTCAGTCAGGGCCGGACGGCCCCGGTTCCGGACCATCTGCGGGATGCCCATTATAAGAGTGCGAAAAAGCTGGGCCGGGGGCAGGGGTATCAATATCCGCATAGTTTTCCCGGCGGGTATGTGCCGCAGGCCTATATGCCGGAAGAATTTCGCAAAAGCTATTACCAGCCCAGCGGCCGGGGGGCGGAAAAGAAAATGGGAGAATATCTGGAGCAATTGAAGCGAATGCTTGACAAGCCGGGGATAAAACCGTAGCTTTTTACAGCGATTGTTATCGAGAAATGTATCCGAGGGAGGCGGTGCTGGAAGAAATTTAATTAGCTATGGTAAAAGGAATTACACGAAGCCGGATCCGGGAAGCGCTGGCGCGATTAGACCAGGAGCAAATGCGTGAGAAAAGCGCCGCGGCCTGCCGGTATTTGTGTACCAGCGAAGAATTTCAGCAGGCAGGCACGATCATGCTGTATTTATCGCTGGAGCGGGAGGTGGATACCACCTAGGCAGTTTTGAAATCGTTTCAGCAGCAGAAGACGGTGGTGGTTCCCAGCATTCTCTGGCGGGAGCGCCATTTGATACCCCTGACCATGAACAGCCTGAACTGCGATATGACGCATGACCGTCATGGATTGCGTTATCCAACGGCCGGCCGGCCGATGCCCATTGAAGAGATTGATCTGATTGTGGTGCCGGGAGTCGGTTTTGACCGGCAGGGCAACCGGCTGGGACGGGGCGGTGGTTTCTATGACCGGTTTCTGAGCCATGACGGTTTTCGAGGGCGGATCTGCGGACTGGCTTTCGAAGAACAGGTATTGGATACCATTCCGGTCATGGAACATGATATCCGGTTGCATATGCTGGTGACGGATCGGGGCGTATTCTATTTTCATAATTCCAAAATCAAGGAAGAGCATAGAGCAGGAGCAAAGGATGGCAGCTAAAGGTTTTTCGAACAGGCAAAAAAGTGTCGGCGGGCGCAGGCTGGTTCTGATTCTGGCAATGGTAGTATTGCTGGCGCTTATTCTGTGGCGCCAGGGATTTTATAAGCCGCAGCAGGAAAGAGAAAAAATCCGGGAGCCGGAAATCATCCCTGTGAGTATAAATCCCATCCCGGAAAAACCGGCTGCGGCAAACGGGCTGCTCACCCAAATCACAGAACCAATATCCCAACCCCCGATCGAGCCTCCGGTTATCAGTCGGAAGCCCGGCTACGAATTGTATGAAAAGGGCGTGAAAGAACTGGAGGCGAAAAAGTATATCGCTGCCCGGAAGAGTCTGACTCAGGCGGTGGAACTGGGGCTGGACGAGGCAGAAGAAAAGGATGCCTTTGCGAAATTGAATCAGGCGGCGGATCAATGGCTGTTTGCGCCAACGATTCTGGAAGGGGATAATTTGTGTACATGGTATTCCGTGGAAACGGGTGATCGGTTGGCGGCAATTGGAAACACCTATTCCATACCTTATCAGTTTATTATGAAAATCAATCAAATCAGCAACCCAGCCGGTTTGTCAGTCGGGAAAAGGCTGAAAGTCGTGCAAGGTCCGTTTCATTTAAAAGTGAACCGGAAAAAATATTACCTGCTGGTCTATCTGGGCGATGTCATTGCCCGGGTGTATCCGGTGGGGCTGGGTGCGTCAGACCGTATCACACCCACGGGATTATGGTTGTCCCAGGCGGGCAAGAAGCAGGTGAATCCGGCCTGGCCGGACCAGGAAACAGGGAAATTTTACCAGCCGGATGATCCGGAAAATCCCCTGGGAGAACGCTGGATCGGCCTGGAGGGCATTGATGGGGAAGCCGTAGGCAGAAGCGGTTTTGGGATTCATGGGACCATCAAACCGGAGGAGATCGGGAAATCGGCCAGCCGGGGGTGTATCCGGCTGCTGAATAAGGATGTGGAAGAATTATTTGACCTGGTCACGGACGGCCAAAGCAAAGTGTGGGTCTATGATGAATAAATGAAATATTTTAAATCCTTTTGAAATATATACTTATAAAATTATTAGATTTTGCTGTTCGAGCTTTGCCGCAAGTGGGAAAAAATGAAATTTTTTAGTAAAAAAATGATAGAATTTTCATTTTTCTTATTGACACTTTATCCAAACATAGTGTATAGTAGTAGTGTAATGTGAAGGGTTAAATTGATAACCTGAGAAAAAGTAAATAGCGTTGTCTATGACGATTCACGGCGAGGAAGCGTGGAACGCCGGTTTCCCCCCCGACTGGCCCCACCGCCTCGCCACTTTTTTGCGCATAAATAACCGCAAATCTTATTTTTTACATAATTTCCAGCCCCCCTCAACCGAATCTGACCAGATAATCTGTCCGATATTATTTGCCCCCATCCCGGTTTCCATGTATAAGTAATTTGTTTTCTTTAAAAAATCAGTTTATCGGACCATTTTTTACTGGAAAGGAATGCTTATGCAGGAAACTTATGACTTCAGCGTAATTCGTTTCCTCCGCAAACGGAATAAATTAACCCTGGAAGACCTGGCCAGATTGTCGGGGCTGACCTACAGTACAGTGGCCCTGATCGAACAAAATAAGAGCGTACCTTCTCTCAAAACCTTACGGGCCATCGCGGGGGTGTTTAAAATTTCAACGGGCAGCCTTATCTCCCTGGCGGAACACTGCCGCGTCCAGATCCAGAAAGCCGAACCGCTGAAAAAAGGCGACTTGAAAAAAGCCCTGGTGGATGCGGATGATATCGAATTGACCCGCTTTGACGACTGCCGGATTTTCCATATTTGCGGGCGGGAAAACCAGGTTGTCAAAGTGATGGAACTGCACGGCGAATGCCTGGAATTAGGAATTGTCCTGCGCGGTGTGGTTCAGGTTACCGTTGAGGAAACCCCGCATGATGTGAAGGAAAAAGAGGTCATTCTTTTCGACGGAGTATTGGATCATTCTTATAAGATCCTTCAGGATGCGGACTTCATCACCGTCCATATCCCCAAAAATCTGCACACCATCGAATCCCTGCTCAAGCAGAAAACCCAGTAAACACAGGCTTAATCCGCGAAAATATAAGAGCTTGATTGAAAAAACGGAAGAAAACTGCGGCTCGCGTAATCCTTTGAGGCATAACTGCCTGATAAAAAAATATTTGGAATATGATTATAAAAGTCGGGTTTTGATGTGACAGGCTACGTAATTCTGTGCGGCATGATCCTTATTTCTAAACCCTAGCCGGTAATGCGTTTCCAGTCTTTCAGATTGGCCAGACAACCGGGGTCGGCTTCATCAATGCGGCCGAAGTAGGCATCGGCGCGAGCGCGGCAGCCGCCGCAGAAGTTGCGGTAGTCACAGGTAGCGCAACTGCCTTCGCGCTCCTGGCGATTGCAGAACAGGTCCCACCAGGGGCTTTGCTGGAAGATTTCGCTGAAGGACTTCTCTTTGACATTGCCCATGATGCGGCTGGGCATATAGACGCAGGGAGTGACATCGCCGTTGGGCTGGAGGCAGGCATAGGTGCGGCCGGCGCCGCATCCGCCCAGGTATTTGGCAACTATGCGGGCCTTGGTGCCCGGACCATTGCCAGCATGACTGCACGAGATGATTCCATTTTCATCAGCATTGGCCAGAGAAATCCTGCCGAATTGCGGGGCGGTGCTGATGATGCCGATGGTTTTTTTCTGCATCCAGTGGTGGAGGATATGGAGCAGCTCTTCCCGCTGATGAGGGGTGAGGTCTTTGGCGGCCATTTCCTTGCCCCGGCCGACGGGAATAAAATTGAAATGGGCGAAACAGCTTACCCCCAGTTTGATGGCCAGCTCGATCATCGATTCCACTTCGTTAAAGTTGTCCTGATGGACGCACATGGCAATGCCGGCCCGCAGGCCGTTGGTGGCGATTACATTTTTGATTCCTTCAATCGATTGCTGCCACATTCCTTCCACGCCGCGGAAGCGGTCATGTACCTCCGGATGAATCGAGTCCAGCGAAACCTCTACATACCGCAGTCCCAGGTCCGCCAGCCGGCGGCAGCGTTCGGGGGTGAGAAGTCCGCCATGGGTGGCAATGGTGGTATGAATGCCGTATTTCCGGCAGCGGTCCAGGACCGGTTCCAGGTCGGGACTGAGGGTTGGTTCGCCGCCGGCCAGGGCGACCATCGGGATATAATGTTTACCGAATTGGTCAATCAAATCCAGTTTCTGCTCCAATGTCAGTTCCCCGTCTGCCGCCTGATTGGTGGAATTTTGATAGCAGTGATTGCAGCGCAGGTTGCAGCGATTGGTGAAATTCCAGACGACAAAGAGGGGATGGAGCCAGCGCTGGGGGATGGTCAGGCCGAAATGGGCGACGCTGCGGGTGGTGGCGATAATTCCGCGCAAGGTTGGGGGATGGCCTGCCAATTTGGCCCGAAGCTGCTGGGGAGTGAGCGAGCCGCGCATCCGGTCAATCGCCTTATGGATGGGCCAATAGAGCATTTTTTCAGAGAACGGAGCCTGGGGATCGGCATAGCTCAACAAAGCTCGTTCCAGATGGGGTAAGGCATTGCCGGGCCGATCCGCCGTTAGTTTTCGCAGAATCCAGCGCAGCCAGTCATGGCGGAGCCACGTTTCCAGCGGATGATGATAGTCCAGGGAGGCCACCGGCTTGGTATTTGTTTCGGATGGGGTATGTTCGAGTGGGGTCATTCCTGTGTTTGTTTCTTCCGTTGCAGTTTCAACATGAACCGCCGTCCGCGGGGATGGTGGGTTCGATACCAGACAATTAATTTATAGCTAATTATATAGAATATAATTCCTAAAAAAGCCCCTGCCAGGAGGCTGCCCACCCACAGATCCAGGCTGATATTTAGGAATTCCAGTATGATTTGCCAAATATTCCGCCAGGTTTCCGGTTCCCAGAAATGGTGCACAATATACCCAGGTCCGCGCAAAGTGGAAAAGAGGTCTTTCAGCTGAGTATAAGTTAATTCTGGACGTTGGCCGAAAAGGGAAAGAAGCTTACGGCCGATCCAGTAATTGGGGAAAAAGATCGGGGCGATAGTGAAAGGATTGGAAATCCAGACAATCGGAAGACCCACTAGCCGATTGGCTTTGAAAGCCGTTGCCAGCAACAGAACTAAGGCCATCTGAAAACCGATGGTCGGGGTCCAGGCGACAAAAAATCCCAATCCAATACCCAGCGCAATCCGATGGGGAGTATCATCGATGTGAAGAACTCGATAAATAATAAAGTGTTTTGTCTTTTTTAAGATGTTTTTTATAGAAAACACTATTCTTTTTCAGTTATTTTCATCAGATTTTGACTGACTTTGTCCAATACTTGTTGGACGGTAATATTTTCCATGCGATGTCTGGGTGCAAGGCTATAACGGACATTTCCCGGATGGGAACCGCCAGCCTGGATTACATTATCCAATTGGCCATAGGGGCCGACTACTGCTGGATCGGTCGGGCCGTACAAGCCGATCACCGGAACTTCGGCGGCAGCAGCCACATGCAGGGGCCCGGAATCGTTGCCCACCACCAGCCGGGCCTTTTTTACGATGGCGATCAACTGCTGCAAATTGGTCCGGCTGACCAGATTAATAACCTTAACTTTCGACAAATCAATAATTTGAGCGGCAATGGCCAACTCCTCGGATCCTGCCCCAAGCAGAACCGGTTGCATATCATACTTTATTTGAATCGATTGGGCAAGCTCGGCAAATGATTTTGCCGGCCAGCGTTTTCGCCGGTCGCTGCCGCCGATGAGCATGACAATATAAGGTTGGCCGGGATTGAGGCCGTTTTGCTGGAGAATAAGCTGGGCAGACTGGGCGGCGGCGGTATCAACGGGTAACGGATAGCGATTTTCTAACTGGCCGAGGCCGAGATAATCCATGAAACGCCAATTGCTTATGACTACATGTTCCCGCGTTTGAGGTATTTGAATCCGGTGGGTATAGAACAAGGGGGCCAATTCACGGGCACTGGCGAAACCGACTCGCACTGGTACGCCGGCGGCAAAGGCGAGAAATCCACTGCGAAATAGGCCCTGGAGATCCAGGATAAGATCAAATTTTTTGCGATGCAAATGGTAAATAAAACCAATAAAATCGCGCAAAACCGAGATACTTAAACCGATTTTCCCGTATTTTTTACGATCGAATTCGATGATTTTATCCAGCTCGGGAATATGAGATAAAATTCCGGCGCAATCGGGCCGGACCAGCCAGCTTATACGAGCCTGGGGGTAACGCTGACGCAGGGCGGACAGAATCGGCAGGCAGCGGACGACGTCACCCAGACTGCTGGGTTTGATGATAAGAATGTTAGAAAAAGATCTGTCTTTTATGGAAGCGGACAAGAAAAACCTCTTATGGTTTTTGTTTTTTTGCTTTTTGCATGGCGCTATCGGATAAATGTTTCCAGAGACGGCGGCGGGAAAGAAAGTTTTTATATTCCGGTAAGTCTATTATTTTCAGATATATGTGAAATACCCGGATCATATCGCGAATTGTCAAATCCGGAAGGGAAAGAGCAGAGGCGGCCAAACGGATGATGGCTTCGTGGCTGGGCCATATTTCGAAGGGCAATTTGGCCCGCAATCCGTCTAGGTCAACCAGGAATAGCTGGAAAAAGGGATATCGACAAGGTAGGTCGGATTGGCCGGATTGGCCGGATTGGTCGGGTTGGTCGGGTTGGTCGGGTTGATAACAGACCATAATATTAGTGGCCTTGCAGTCACGGTGCCGCAAGCCTTTGCGGTGAAGTTGGGCCAATAAATTGCCTATCTGATAGGTTAAATCTAACCGTTTGTCATAGCTGAGTTTATTAAGATTTCCGTCGAGAATAAATTGCCGCAAATCGCAACCGTTGGGGATTTTTTCGCAGAGGAGGATGCTGTCTTTGAGAAGTTGATGATTTTCCCGGTCGATGGCGGCCAGGGGCCAGGCGGTGGGGATATCGCGGGAGATGAGCATATGGGCACGATACCATTGGCGGGTTGCCCGGGAGCGATAGAGGGATTGGATGAAGCCGCGAAAGCCAGGAGAGAGGCGGGAATGTTTGATGACGACGGCCAGCTTATGGGGTCCGACGGTAAGTTCTTTGGCCATAACGGTATTACGATGACCCTGTTTAAGGAATTCACCGGGCTGAAGGAGTGAGTCGGTATCAGCCAGGGCGGTAGCCCATTGCTGGGCAGTGAAGCGGAACTGGGCGGCGGCGGACCAGGCCGGGGGGTGCCGGTGCTGGAGGAAGACATGGGCGAAGCGACTGTGGGAGAGTTGTATCTTGCGGGAGTAGCGGGAGTTGCGCAAAGACCGGCGGTCATGCTTGGCCCAGATATAACGTAAGTGCCGGTCAGCCAGCATGTTAGCCTGGATCAGGTATTTTTTTATTTCGTATTCGGTCCAGTTTCGATGGGGCTGGATGGCGCGGAGGTAGGCGCGAATGAACATTTCCTGCTGCGGGGGAGTGGTGCGTAAGCGCAGGCCGGCAAATAACTTGGCGAGATTTTTTTGGCGGGCGGGAAGCCAGGGGTCGGCGGAGGCGTGGCCGGAGCGTTGTTCGATGGCGATTTTCTGGAGGTCCATCATATAGGGTCGGAATTTAGGGCCGGGACCGGCAGGGTCGGGGGCCAGGAGGATATTGCCAGGGTGCAGGTCGTGGTTGAGGATGCCGGCGCAATGCATTTTGGCAAGGACACTTGCGGCGGCGGCGAGGGCCTGGTCGAGATGTTCGGGGGGAATCTGATCATCCCAGAGCAGATCTTCGAGGGAGGAGCTGGGGCCGATGGATTCGGTGATGAGGATGGCGATGGGTTTATGCTGAGAGTAGCCGTAAGCCCATGCTATTGCTTTAGATACGGAAAGGGAGCGGGAGAGGGCGAGCTGGAGGTGGTCGAATTCGGTCTGGCTGGGGCAGGGGCGGAAGGGCCATTTGAGCCAGTCGCGGATGCTATGGGGCTGGTAGATTTTGACGTAAAGTTCGAGCTGATCGATGGTTATCTGGAAAACGCGGCGGAGGGGATTTTCCTTGATGAGGCGGGCGTGGGGATGGTTTGTAAGGTCTTGCCATTGAATGGTTTGGTCGAGGAAGAGGCGGGTATGATAGCCGCTGAGGCAGGTCCAGTGCAGAGAATCGATGGTCGTGTGCATGGTGGAACTGTGGGGCAGCCGGGCAGTGTCTTTGGGTTCGCGGCGGAGGCCGAAGCTCATATAAATACCTTATTAAAAAGACCTTAAAATCTAACGGGCGCATATTGTAGCGTGTCCGGAAGAGATTGCAAGAAAACGGCAGCGACAGGTGAAGGGGAAAAAACAAAGGGACACCCATAAAAATGGCTGTAAGTCGTTATTTTATGTGGGAGAAAATGGGATAAAAAATGGAAAGTTGGGGAAATTGGGTAAATTTGGTAAATGTTGAATAAAGTATAGCAAAAGATGAAGAAAGTGTAGTGAAAGTAGAGCAAAACAGCATAAAACATGAGAAAAACATAGGTAAAAGTTGATGATATTTACTCGTGGCATCTGGAATAGAGCGAAAAGTTACAAGGGACAAGATTATCCAGATTGCCCAGAGTGAAATTGGCAAGATAGGATGAATGGTAAAGCTCTAAATTCTAATTTCTATCCCGATGTACATCGGGACTAGACAATGTCAAATTTCAGAAATGAAAATTTCAAAACAAAAAAATGACAGAGCAAAAACAAAAGAGAAGAAATTTACACAAAAGGTAACGAAGGCAGGGAAGGGGTGCTGGGCGCACGGCGAATACGACGCGGGGTGGAAGGCAATATGAC
>JAKQBU010000346.1 GCA_029573975.1 Planctomycetota bacterium | reverse complement strand
CTCATCAGCGGCAGGACGAGCATGGTGGTGAGGCGGTCACGCTGATTGTCCAGGACACGAGTCCCCAATATTCCGGGGACCGAGCAGCCGAAGCCGGTGAGCATGGGGATAAAACTTTTGCCGTGCAGACCGACCCATTTCATCATGCGGTCCATGATGAAGGCGGCGCGGGCCATGTAGCCGGTATCTTCCAGCATGGCCAGGGCCAGGAAGAGGAGCATGATATTGGGCAGAAACACGATGACGCCGCCGACGCCGGCGATGACGCCATCGGTGAGAAGCGATTGCAGGGTTTGCCATCGGCCGGCGGGCCAGGCTTCATTGAGACGGGCGGCCAGGTGGCCGATGCCGGTTTCGATCCAGCCCATCGGGTATTCGCCGACGGTGAAGACCAGCCAGAAGGTCAGGTACATCATCACGGCGAAAATGGGCAGTCCCAGCAGGCGGTTGGTGAGGATCAGGTCGATTTTGTCGGAGTAATTGGCACGGACCTCGGCGGTCAGGCGAATGACGCTGCGGCAGACGCCCCGCACAAAACCGTACCGCTGCTCGGCGATGATGGTTTCCGGGTCTTCCCCGAAGAGGCTGTTCAGGTATTTCTGGCTGTTTTGCACCTGTTCTGACAGCGAATCCCAGAGATGGTTTTGCTGCAGGTGCTGGACGATATTTTGATCGTTTTCCAGCAGTTTGATCGCCAACCATTTCGGGGAATCGATCAGGGCGGTTGGTTTGGTGCCGGCGGCCTGACCGTTGGGGAGGGAATTCCGGCTGTCCTCGATAAGCTGACTGATTTTCTGCAATTCGGTTTCAATGGCATCGCCATAGCGGATCGGGGGGGTATCATGGCCGGACCAGCGGCCGGCGCCGACTTCAATTATCTTATCAAGCAGTTCTTTCATGCCCAGGTCGCGGGTGCCGACAGTGGGAACGACGGGGGCGCCGAAATCCTGGCTCAGTACCTCCAGGTTCACCTGCAAGCCCCGTTTATCCATCTCATCGGCCATATTGAGGGCGATGACCATCGGGACGGCCAGTTCGCGGAGCTGGACGGTGAGATAGAGGTTGCGTTCCAGATTGGTGCCGTCGGTGACATTGATCACGACGTCCGGTTTTTCGTGCAGCAGATAATCGCGGGCGACGATTTCTTCGATGGAATAGGCGGAGAGCGAATAGGTGCCGGGCAGATCGACGATACGAAAGCGGTAGTTGTTATAGCGGCAGATGCCCTCTTTGGTTTCGACGGTGACGCCGCCGTAGTTGCCCACCCGCTGGTTGGAGCCGGTCAGGCTGTTGAAGAGGGTGGTCTTGCCGGAATTGGGATTGCCGCAGAGTGCGACGGTAAAGGTTTTGTGTTTTTCCATAGGATTTCAGGGTTCCAACAGCACGTCCCGCGCTTCATCCCGGCGCAGGCTGACGTGATAGCCTTTGACGATGTATTCGGCGGGGTCGGCCAGCGGCGCCAGTTTAACTTTATGTATGGTCTCGCCTTTAATCAGGCCCATTTCCAGCAAACGCTTTTTGATGGGGCTGGTGTTGCGGATTCGAAGGATGATGCCTTCGGTTCCGGGGGCCAGGTCGTTGAGGTTTTTTTCGTGTGTCATGGTTTTTCTTTTAAAAGGCTGCCTGCATACGCATACCCAGCACTACAGCATCCTGGAGATCATTTTCTGAACCGGCGGGATTGGCGATGTATTGTACGCTGGGAGACAGGTGCATCCAGCCGGATACTTTCAGGTTGTAGTACATCTCCAGTGCGGTTTCGGCATCTTCGGGGATTTCGCTGCGGTTGCTGAAAATGCCCTGGGCCAACCCCAGGGCCAGTACATCTTCGTCGCGGTGGGGCAGGATGCCCTGATACTGGGCGCCGGCCGACCAGAAATCAGCCAACTCATTGACGTCACTGTCGGCCCAGCCGTACCGGCTGAAGAGTCCCAATCCCTGGGTGTCTTCCGGATCGCCGTTTTCGCGAAACACGCACTGGCAGAAGCTCAAATAAAATCCCATATCATCCCGCTTGATGCTTTCGGAGGCAAACCGCTGCTTGTCCTGCGGGTCAAACCAGCAGCCAATCCGATAGGCGCCCTGCAGGGGACCGCTGGGACCAGGCAGGGACGGGGTAAGCCCGGTTTCCAAAAGGCAGAGGAAATAGTCTTCCGCGTGGAAGGCAGTTCGGAAACCGGTTTCCCGCGCATCCGCCTGGGCGTCGGCGGCGCCGAAGGCAGCATACCACCACTCGACCGGGCTGGCATACAGAATCGCTCCCAGCCCATTGTCAGGAAAGGGGATGGTGGGGTTATTCACCAGGGCGGAATTGAGGAACTGGCTGGTCTCGTCCCCCGCATAGACGCTGCCGTCAAAATTGGCCGGACAATTGCCGCATTGGAATCCGCAGGTCAGGTCGATTTTTCCCAGTCGCAAAATGAGCGATTCTTCCAGCCAGGATTTCTCGAACCAGAACTCCGTAATATCCAGGGATCGTGCACCGCCGGCATCGTCGTTGACTCCCAGAAAACTGCCGACGGATGTTTCATTGATGCCTTCGGTCCGGGGCCAGCTTCCCTCTCCTAGCAGATAGGATCGGATATTTTCCAGCCCCGCCAGTTTTTCCCAGTCGGCAGAGAGTTCCAGGTCGTAGCTGCCGGTGTAGCGGCCGCTTTGGCGATGGGTACTCCGGCCACCGCGGAGATTCTGCTGATAGACCTGGGTAGCGGACAAAGCCAGATCGATCCCCTGGTTGTTCAATCGCTCATTCAGTCCGAAGAAGCCATCGGTCAGGGAATCCCTTTGCCAGAATCCGGTCTCCGGGTCCTGGGAATCCGTTTCCTCCGCCCCGAATGCCCCTGCGGTTACGGTTAGCAAAAACATTCCTGTACAAAGAAGTAGATACAAACTAGTGCGGTTTTTTTTCATTCCAGTTCCTTTCTTTTCTCGAGGGCGTGGCGATGCCGGTACCGCATGCCGCCGCGATGCGGCAGGCCCTGTTCCATACTCAGGTTGATCACTTTTATTTTTTGGGCGGTTTCCCGGTCGATCATCACCCGGCTGGCCCCGATCATCACAATAGTATTCTCCCCGCAGCATTTATCACTGAGGATTTCAGCGGCAATCCCTTTGCCCAGGCCCAGTTCCGTGATGCGAAGCTGGGTTTTTTTATCGCCGTTGATCCGGACGATGGAGATAATCTCGCCGGCCAGGCATTCATCCAGGCTGCGCACCTGGGATTCCCGGTTGATACAATCCCGGCACACGCCGTAGATATTCAGATGATGCCGCAACATGCGGAAATCGGCCCGCCGGGCCGTTTCCATCTGGAGGGATTCGATCCGCGGATCAAAGAATTCCACGATGGCGCCGCACTTGACACAGTACAAATGGTCATGGTGGGATTCCGGGTGAAAATGCTCATATACGGTTTGATTGTTGAGACGCAAAATACGGGCCAGTTTATGCTCACAGAGCAGTTCCATGGCCTTTTCCACGGCTTCCCTGGAGACCTCTTTGTTTTTTTGGCGGGCCTGCTGCTGGATTTCGTCCATGGTTTGATGGCGTTCGGTGGCAAGAAAAGTTTCCGCGGCGGTCGCCTCCGCCTCGCTGAGTTCGCTGCCGCTTTCCCGCAGGATTTCCTCCAGCCGGTCCAGCACATGGATATCGCGGCCTTTGCTGACTTTGGGCAGTTCTTCGTTCAGCGGCTCAGCCGGAGAAACCTGGATGCATTCCTTTTCGATGGTTTCCCGGCACTGTTCGAGGCATTCGCAGCAATTGTCGTGTTTTTTCCCCTGGTCGCAAAACAGGCCGAATCCCTTCATCCACTGGCGGCCGGCCCGCGGGCATTTGTCCAGAAATTCCACGAACCGGTTCATCCGCTCCAGAACTTCCTTATCTACGATATGTTCCATGCGGCAGGCATTGGCCTCGGCCATATCCTCTTCGACGGATAAAACCTCTTTCAAAAACGTTTTAATTTTTTCATGCCGTCCTGCCACCCGCCGGGCTATTTTTTCCCCCTTTTCCGTCAAGGTGATGGTTTCATAGGGTTTGTAATTGATTAGCCCCTTATCGGACAATTGGTTCAGTGCCCAGGAGACACTGGATTTGGCTACCTTTAAATATTCGGCAATCTGGTTGGCATGAACGCTGGGCTGACTTTGAGAAATCAGAAATACGGATTCCAGGTAATCTTCCAGGCTGGCACTTAATTCTTTATTTTCCATAATTTTATAATTTATCCAAATTCGTATTTTCGGAATTGTACGGCGCGTCTAACTTTTTGTCAAGATAAAAAAACGGAATTTTTTGAAAAATATATAATGGAATTGTCCTTGACACATGAATTGCTGTTCAAGATAATGAATTTTTGTTCATAATATGAATGTGAAGAAAAGGAATCGATGAAAAAGACACCCCATCGTAAAGAACGCGAAAGAAAACGCCACCGGGAAGAAATTTTAGGGGCGGCGGAAGAGATTTTCGCAGACAAGGGTTTTCACCGGACTACGGTGGAGGATGTGGCAGTGCGGGCGGAATTTTCGGTAGGAACCATTTACAATATCTTTACCGGCAAGGAGGATTTATATCAATCGCTTATCAAACAGCGTTGTCAGGAGATTAGCGACGAAGCCCATGCGGCACTGGACCAGGCAACCAATCCACTTTCCCTGGTGGAGATGTTTATCCGGGCAAAAATTGACATCTTTACCAAATATCAAGCCTTTATGAAGCTTTATACCCGCGAACGGATGGGAGATCGTTTCGCCAATAATGAGCTATGGCGGGAAACGGTGGCTCCTTTGTATGAGCAAATCCGGGATCGAATGGTGGAAGCGTTTGCCAAAGGGATTCAGGAGGGGATTTTCGATTCTGCGGCGGATCCCTGGGAATTGTATATCGCCCTGGAGGGGATCACGGATGGATTTCTGTATGACTGGCTGATTCATCCGGAAAAAACGTCATTTAAAGACAAATATGCCATTATGCTGAAACTATTTTTTGATGGCGTCAGGAAACGAGCATGATATTTCGCAGGTTTATTTGTACGCGGGCGTTTGAATCATTGCTGGTTATTTCGCTGCTGCTGGCCGGTTGTGCCTCCCAGGACCAAATCGCCCAGGAGGTTCAGTCGAATCGTCAGCAAAGCCTGGCTACACTGCGGCAGGGAGCCGTGGACGATACCGCCTGCCGACTGGAAACGGTCAGCGGGGATGTCGGGATCGAGGATTGCCTGGAACTGGCTTTGATTCACAATAAGGATGTGCAGACCGCCAAGCTCAAAGTTCTGGAAGCCAAAGGGCAGATGACGGAGGCGATTGCCACCGCTTTACCTTCTGTGGGTTTCACCGGTTCGGCTTTGCGAAATGATAACAGCGGTTTTATCAATCAGAAAGAAACCTACGATTTACAGTTGCTAGCCCGCCAGCCGCTCTATCTGGGCGGACTGATTCGCACGGCCCTGGATGCGGCGGCGGTGTTTACCTATTTGAAGCAGCAGGAATTGCGAATGACGATTCAGAATGTTCATCTGGAGGTGCGCCAGAAATACATTCAGGCCCAACTGGCCAGACAACTGGTGG
>JAKQBU010000363.1 GCA_029573975.1 Planctomycetota bacterium | reverse complement strand
AAATCTGCAAAAGATACATGTCGGGATGCCGGCGGTCATTACCGTGGATGCCCTGCCCGGTCAAAGGTTTCTGGGCAAAGTGGCGACGATAGCCCCGCTGCCGGATGCCCAGCGGATGTGGATGAATCCGGATTTAAAGGTATATACCACGGAAATTTATATTGAAGGCAACGGCAGTACACTGCGAACCGGCATGAGCTGCCAGGCGGAAATCGTCATCGATCGCTACCCCGACGCCCTGTCCGTTCCGATTCAGGCGGTTTTGCAAATCGCCGGGGCTCCCACCGTTTATATAAAGAAAGGAGAAGATTTCGAACCGCGCAAAATCCAGACCGGGCTGGATAATAATAAGGTAATCCATGTGCTCAGCGGCCTGGAGGAAGGGGAAACAATTTGGCTGACGCCTCCCTTGAAAGCGGCGGCAATCGATACCCATTCCGAGGGATTGATCCCGACAGATGACCAGCCGAAAGACAAGGAAGATAGCATCGATAGAAAAATCGACGAAAAGCTCAAAGACACCGCCGAAGAACCCGCGGAGCAAATAACACCGGCCGCCGCCGAGGAGCCGAAGACGCAGGAGCGAAGCCGAAGAAGACGTGATAGTTCCGAGGATGGTACCCAGCCGTCTGAAAGCCGCCGGCCCCGGCGAATGGAAAATATGACCCCCCAGCAGCAGGAAGAAATGCGCAAACGGTTTGAAAACATGACCCCGGAGCAGCGCGAGGAAATCCGCAAACGAATGGAAAGTGTTACGCCGGAACAAATGGAAGAAATGCGCAAGAAGTTTGAAAATATGACCCCGGAAGAACGGGAAAAACTGCGGCAGCAATTTCAGCCGGCCAATCCCCAACAATAAAAACTATGGGCAAAGAAACAAATCAGAGCAATACGCGCGAAGTAGTCCGGTTTGAAAATGTTCACAAGATTTATCAAATGGGCATGGAACAGGTCCGTGCTCTGGATGGCGTGAGCGTAGCGTTCGACCAGGGCAGCTTCTGGGCCATCATGGGGGCCAGCGGCTCAGGTAAGAGCACCATGATGAATATTCTCGGTTGTCTGGACCGGCTGACGGAAGGCCGCTATTTTCTGGAAGGGCATGACGTCAGCACGCTGAAAGACGACGCCCTTAGTGAGATTCGGCTCAAGCATCTGGGTTTTATTTTCCAGAGTTTTAATCTGATCCCGCAGCTTACGGTCCAGAAGAATATCGAGCTGCCGCTGTACTATCTGGGCTGGGATGCCGCCAAAAGTGCCGAGCGGGCTAAGGAAATGGCCGGAAAAGTCGGGCTGGCCGACCGGCTGAAACACCGGCCGACGGAATTGTCTGGCGGCCAGATGCAGCGGGTGGCCATAGCCCGGGCACTGACCAACGATCCGGGCCTGATTCTGGCCGATGAGCCGACAGGTAATCTCGACAGCGCTACCGGCGTACAAATTATGAAATTGCTGAAAGAGCTGCATGAAGAAGGCAAAACGATTATTATGGTAACGCACGAAACCGATATCGCCGCCTTCGCCCAAAAGAGGCTGCACATGAAAGACGGCCGGATCGACAGCATCGAAGAGAACTGATATGAGAGAAACCAAATTCATCCGCAATATCTGGCTGGGGATCGAGAACCTGCTTCTCCACAAGCTGCGGTCCTTTCTGACCATGCTGGGGGTGGTGTTCGGGGTGGGCAGTGTGGTGGCAATGCTGGCAGTTGGGGAGGGCGCCAGCAAGGAAGCCTTGTCCCAGATTCGCAAGCTGGGCAGCAATAACATCATTATCACTTCCAAACAGTCCGCCGAAGAGCAGTCCACCAGCACCATGCATTCGCATATGAGTATCTACGGCCTGACCTATGATGACTTTAGCCGGATCAATCAGAGCTTCCCCAGCATTGATAAAGCAGTACCCGTAAAGCTGCTGCGCAAAGATACCCGCCTGGGACCGCGAACCATGGAACTGCGGGTGGTCGGAACCACCGAAGACTGGTTTGAACTAGTGCCGCGGGAGATTCTGGCGGGGCGCATCCTGACCCGGGCGGACAACGAGGATTTCTCCACCGTTGTCGTACTGACGGAATTCGGCGCCCGCAAGCTGCTAGCCACCAAAAATACCATCGGCCAGCCGATCCGGATCGGCGGTGATTCCTTCGTGGTGGTCGGGATTGTCAAAAGCGAGTCCGGCCAGGCCGGCAGTATGCAGATTCCCGACCAGGAAATTGACGCCTATATTCCCATGCAAGTGGCTCGCAGTTATTTTGGGGATATCTTTTCCAAAATGACCGCCGGCTCCCGTTCCAGAGAACTGGTCGAATTGCATCAGATTATTGCCCAGGTGGATGACACATCGCACGTGGAAACTACCGCGGCGGGGATTCAGCGGATGCTGGAAACCTTCCATAAAAAACTGGATTATGAAATCAGCGTACCGCTGGCCCTGCTCAAACAGGCGGAGGCGACCAAACGCACCTTTAACATCGTGCTTGGCTCCATCGCCGGCATCAGCCTGCTGGTGGGCGGCATCGGCATCATGAATATCATGCTCGCCTCGGTCACGGAACGGACCCGCGAGATCGGGATACGCCGGGCCATCGGGGCCAAGCGGCGGCAGATCATCGTCCAGTTTCTGATTGAAACCGTGGTGCTTTCCACCATCGGCGGGATTGTCGGGCTGGGGATCGGGGTACTGATTCCATCCCTGATTACGTATTTCGCCAAGATGCCCACCGTCATTACCCCGGAAAGCATTCTGCTGCCGCTGTTCATCAGCGCCGGAATCGGGATCGTCTTCGGTCTCTACCCGGCCGCCAGCGCCGCCCGCGTCGATCCGATTGTGGCTTTGCGTCATGAATAATGCTTGTGGAGGATAAACAACCATACCTTTAGGAGGCAACTGTGAAAAAGGAACATTCATTTCCATCCGATACCCGGAAACTTTCCCGGCGGGAATTTATCCAGGGAGTAACCGCCGCCGGTGCTTTTACGATTATACCTCGTTCGGTCCGGGGCGGCAACGGCCAGGTTCCGCCGAGCGAGAAGCTCCGGATCGCCGTGATCGGTACCGGCGGGCAGGGACTGCTGGATACCAAGGCCCTGCTGGGCGAGCCGGATATCCAGATCGCAGCCATCTGCGATGTCAGTGCCCTGAACGATAACAGCCGGTTCTGGTATGGCGGCGTGGCCGGGCGAGAACCGGCCAAAAAGGTGGTAGATGAATTTTACCGCCAGCAGGACAACAAGGCAAATTATCCCGGATGTCCGGCCTATCTTGATTTCCGGGAAATGCTCGAAAAGGAAAAAAATATCGATGCCGTCCTGGTCGCCACGCCCGATCACGTACACGCGGCGGCTACCCTATGGGCCATCCGCGCGGGTAAGCACGTCTATTGCGAAAAACCGCTGGCCCATTCCATCGACGAGGTCCGGCGGATTACCGAGGCCGCCCGCCAGGCCGGTGTGGCAACTCAGATGGGAAATCAGGGACATTCCGGGGAAGGGATTCGGTTGATCTGCGAATGGATCTGGGACGGTGCGATTGGCCCGGTCCGGGAGGTACATGGCTGGTCCTCGACTGGCGGCTGGATCAAACAAAGCGAGCGGCCCCAGGAAATGCCGCCGGTACCGGATACGCTGGACTGGGATCTCTGGCTGGGACCGGCTCCCTACCGTCCCTATCATCCCCTGTATTTGCCGTACAATTGGCGGGGCTGGTGGGATTTTGGCACCGGCGGCATCGGCGATATGGCCTGCCATAATCTGGACTCGGCGTTCTGGGCTTTGCATCTGGGGTATCCCGATAGTGTGGAAGCCAGTTCCACTCCCATCAGCCCGGAAACCACACCGCAGGCTTCGATCGTCCATTTCCAGTTTCCCGCTCGTGGGGAGATGCCGCCTGTAACCCTGAGCTGGTATGATGGGGGTGTGAAACCGCACCGGCCGGACGAGCTGGAGGCGGACCGGGGGTTGGGCGACGACGGCATTCTGTTTATCGGGGACAAAGGGAAAATTTTGTGTGATGGCTGGAGCCGCTCGCCCCGGCTGATTCCCGAAAGCAGGATGCAGGAATATCAGCGTCCCCCTAAAACACTGGAACGCTCGAACGGGCATTTCCGCGACTGGATCGATGCCTGCAAAGGCGGCAAACCCGCCAGCTCGAATTTCGACTATTCCGGACCCATGACCGAGGTCATCCTGCTGGGAAATATTGCCCTGCGGACCGGCAAAAAACTCTCCTGGGATGGCCCGGCGATGAAAGCCACCAACGCCCCGGAAGCCGATCCCTTTATCAAACCTTCCTACCGCAGCGGCTGGATGTTATGAGGTGGGCGAAATATCAAACACCCGAGTACGCACCTTGCCCGCCGTCCACATTGAGGGTATGGCCGGTGATATAGCAGGCCAGGTCTGAAAGCAGAAACAGCGCCGGCCCCACCAGCTCTTCCGGTTCCCCAAAGCGGCCCATCGGGGTATGATCAATCAGTCGATGCCCGCGCTCGGTGAGTTCGCCGGTTTTTTCGTCAATGAGCAAAAACCGATTCTGGCGGGCCAGAAAAATCCCCGGCGCCAGACCGTTCACCCGAATCTGGGGTGAATATTCCTGCACCATGTGCACCGCCAGCCACATCGTAAAATTCATCGCGGCGGCTTTGGCGGCGGCGTACCCGATGCTGCGGGTGATGGGCCGGTAAGCAGACATGGAGATGATATTGAGGATGGCCCCCGCCTTTTTCTGCGCCATATCCCGCCCGAACACCTGGCAGGGAAAGAGTGTCCCCATCATATTCAGATTGAACACCTTATGCAAAGCCGCTTCCGGCAGATCGAAAAAAGACAGGTCCGGACTGGTGGTCGCCTCTTTGATCGCGCCCCCCGCGCCATTGATGAGCAGATCCACCGGTCCCCACTGGTCATGGATGATTTCAGCGGCCTGCTCCACCGCTTTTTTATCCGCCGCATCGAACAGCAGGGCGGAAGCCCGGCCGCCCTCCTGGCGTATCTGCCGGGCAACGGTCTCTGCTTCCTCCCGGTTCGAATGTCCCGCAACAACCACCGCCGCCCCGCGCTGCCCCAGCGCCCGGGCCGTCGGGCTGCATAACACCCCGCTGCCGCCGGTAACCACAGCTACTTTTCCACTAAAATCAAACGGGTGATCCAAAGGCAACGATTCAAGATTCATCGGAATGTACCTTTATGATAAACAAGCCTGTTAACGTAATCGAATCAATTCATACTGGTGAGGCTGGGGCTGATTGATTTGGTATATTTGCTCTTCGTATTCCGCAGCCAATTTTTTGAGGGCTGCCACTTCGCGATCAAAATCTACACGCCATTTCTGGAATTCGTCGGGATTATCCTTTTCCAGTTGGCGTTTTCCCTTCATGGCGGACCACTGGTTTCGCAGAGGAGCCACAGCCTTTTCGTTTCGTTCCTTATTCAGCATGGCAACTTTCATGGCCTGCTGATACTGCGGGGTGGTTTCTATCCCCTGCAACTCGATCCCTCGTGCGAGTTGGAGGTTGCTCACAGTGGTGATTTTCTGGCCATCGATTTTTAATTCGTATTCGCCTTGCGGAAGATAGGAGATGGCGAGCATTTCACGGCTGAGTTCGTGGCTGGAGTTAGTGAGGTCATAACCAGGCTGGGCTTCTGCGGGAACAACCCAGGGCAAAGAATCGGCCGTGAAAGTGAATGATACATAATCATCAGAAATCTTGGTGTCGCGGATTTTGCCGCCGGTTACATCCGTTATAAAGTTCTTTTTGTTAATATGAATACCGATGTTTGAAACCGAGCGGGAGACATTCATATCGTTGAGAAAAGCAAAGGCCATGACCAGTTGGCCCGCCGGGCCGGGATGGAC
This sequence comes from Planctomycetota bacterium, assembly GCA_029573975.1. The sequence continues at coordinate 4,637 of JAKQBU010000363.1, read as the reverse complement.
ACAATCCCCGATCAGGGTAAAACCAGGATCGCCCTTCCGCTGCTGGCGGGTAATTTGATTGAGCGGATTGTACATATCCACATACCCCAGCCCCCGCATCCCGGCCTGCTCCCGCAGCCAGGCCCCGTAAAATGCCAGTACCGCATTGTAATAATTTCCGGCCGCGTCCGTAAAATCCTTCCGATTGGGCTGGTTCAATTGCATTTGCTTGACCCGCGAGTCATACATGGTCGGGCCGATGAGTATGGCCGTGGCGCCGATCCCGGCCGTACGATCCAGAAGCTGGTTCATATCCCGTTCATAGGTATCGAAAATCGGACGTTCAAAATGGGTATAACTGCCATCGTTCATCCCCAGCAGAACGGTCACATATTTCGGCTGGAAAGCGGCTACATCCTCATCGAACCGGACGAGAGCGTCCACAGCCCGATCGCCGCCGACCCCGGCATTGTGGAAATGCAGACGCAGGTTGGGATAACGCGTGTAGTAATAGTCCTCCACATACTGGGTGTACAAACATTGATGGGTGATACTGTCACCCAGAAATACTACCGTATCATTGTCTGCCAGCTCCATCGTATCACAAGTGGCTGGATAATCCTGAGCAAGACAGGGAAAAATAAAAGAGAATAATATTACAGTTGCGATGCATTTAATTTTGGACATGAAACATTCCTTATTTTGAATACCATAATCCTATATCATGAATATTTGCTTATCGTAGCTTTAACCGGCAACCAGGGCAATCGAAAAATAGTAAGTCCGTTATTATAACGTCTTTTTGACGAAACCGCCAAAAGTCGGTATTGTCATCCAAAAACAGCTCTAGCTTTCCAATAATAAGGGATCGAAGAGTTTTTGACGCTGGCGTCTTTTTTGACTTGCTTTATGTTTTGTGTCTTGTTACGATTTTTTCTGGTATCGATTGCAAGGAGTTAAAATAATGATCAGACGTTTCCACTTTCTGACAATGGCGGCATGGGTATTCATTTTGATTCTGATAGACCAGGCGTCGGGCGGCTATCAGCTTACGGCGGCGGCGGATCGGCCTGATGCCATCTATCAGGCGGGTGATACGGTTCGTTTTACCATAACCGTCCAGCAGGATGGCCAGCCGGTCGGCGACGGCAATATTTCGTATGTGTTGAGCAATGACGGTACTGATGTGGTATCAAAAGGGGATTCCGCCTATGCCGGTAAGCCGCTGGAAGTAACCGGGACCCTGGACCAGCCGGGCTTCCTGCATTTGGAAGTGACTTATAAATCAAAAAGCGGAGAGCAGGCATCAGGCAGTGCCGGAGCCGCTTTGGACCCGTTAAAAATTCAACCTTCCCTGGAGGCCCCCCAAGACTTTGATGCCTTTTGGGCCGGCAAAAAGCAGCGGCTGGCGGAACTGGCGATGAATGAACAGATTGCGCCGGTGGCTTCCCCCGACCCGGCCATCGAAGCCTTTGATGTCCAGCTCGACTGCTACGGCGGCCCGCCCGCCCGCGGCTATCTAGCCCGCCCCAAAGACGCCCCAGCCGGAACCCTGCCAGCCATATTATGGGTCCACGGCGCTCATTTTTTCCCCTCCTTCCTGGACCAGGCGGTGCAGGGCGCGAAAATGGGGCTGCTCTCAATGGACCTGAACGGCCACGGCTTTCCCAACGGCAAGCCGAATGAATTTTATGAGAAACATCCCATTCACAATCTGCCCGGCCATGGCTATTACGAGCAGGTGTACACCTATCCCTATTATGGCTGTGAAGACCGGGAGACCACCTATTTCCTGGGAATGTTTTTACGGATGATCCGCGCGCTGGAATATCTCAAGCAGCGGCCGGAATGGGACGGCAAAACACTCATCGTCTGCGGCCATAGCCAGGGCGGCCTCCAGGCCATTGCCGCTAGTGGTCTGGATCCCCAGATTACCCTGGTGGCAGCCGGGATTCCCGCCATGTGCGAGGTGGGCGGCCGGGTCGAAGCCTGGCCCCGGTATGGCTGGCCGGATGCCGAGGGAAAAGTCAATACCCAGCGCGTGAATGCCATGCGCTATTACGACGCGACCAACTTCGCCCGCCGCATTAGGGCGGAGGCCCTCTTCAGCGTCGGTTTCATCGACCAGGTGTGCCAGCCGACTACCGTCTATGCCGCCTATAATAGTGTGCAGGGCGAAAAACGAATCGTCAATGTCCCGGACATGCCCCATGCCCGCTGGCCCCAGGTGGACGAATCTTTTAACAAAGCCATCCTGGAACATATCGCCAAAAACCGCTAATCCGGCTGGACCAGCACTCCAGTAAGAGCATTAAAGTATGTCCTGATTGAAGATACCTGCCGGAGGTGAACTTTGCCTGACAAGCGAACCCATCGCGGCGCCCATCCGGAGGACCAGCGGCTCTTTGCCCCCGCTGCCTGGCCGGTGTTGCAGCAGGCGGTGCAGGACTTTTCCTGGCTGCTTAGCCATGGCTACGCGGACAAATCCTCGCTGAAGCTGGTCGGCGATCGCTATGCCCTCACCCAGCGCCAGCGCACCGCCGTCATGCGCTGCGGCTGTTCAGATCAGGACCTGCAAATCCGCGGCGACCATCAGGTGCAGGCTGCGGCGCTGCGCGGCGAAGAACTTCTGATCGATGGCTATAATATCCTGACTACCATCGAATCGGCCCTGGCCGGCGGCGTGATATTACAGGGACGTGATAATGCCTTCCGGGACCTGGCGGGCCTGCACGGAACCTATCGGAAAGTGGAAGAAACCCTGCCTGCCCTGGAACAGATAGCCGCTTTTCTCCACCGGCTGGAGCCAATCCGTTGCCGCTGGTATCTCGATTCCCCCGTCTCCAACAGCGGCCGGCTTAAAACCATCATCGGGCAACTGGCTAAAGAAAAAAACTGGAACTGGCAGGTCGAACTGGTTTTCAATCCCGATGCCGTTCTTTCCCGCGCCGGCGAAATCGTCATCTCCAGCGACAGCGAAATCCTCAACCGCTGCCGCCGCTGGTACAATCTCGCCGCCGAACTGATTTCCGCCCAAATACCCTCCGCCAACCTCGTCCATCTCTCCCGCCGGCCGGCCGCCGGTCCCGAAACGCCCCATGGAAAAACTGCCTGACAAAATTTCTTCGTGAGCAAAATTGACTATTGGCAGCGGGAGGCATACTATCTTTTAGTTTATCAAACCTGTCCAGACACCTGGGATGAGCAGCAAGGGTATGCCTGAAATAGAGTATGGATAAAATGCCAAACCTCGTAGTGTGGTAATAGGCAAATGAATGAACTGATGAAAATCCTGATCCCGATTTTAATTAGTATCGAATCCGGCGGCAATCCCCATGCGGTCGGAGACGGCGGCCGGGCCGTGGGGATCTTGCAGATTCGCCCCGTCGTCGTTGCGGAGGTTAACCAGATTCTCGGAGAACAAAAATACCAGCTTCAGGACCGCCGGGACCCCGCCAAATCCCGGGAAATGTGCCGGATCTATCTGACCTACTGGGCGGAACAAAAAGCGATTACGGGGACCCATCGGGAAAAAGACCTGGTGCGCCTGGCCCGGCTCTGGAACGGCGGGCCCAGGGGGGATGCCAGGAAAGCGACTCTGCCCTATGGGAAAAAGGTAAAAAAAATCTGGTCCCGCTCCCAATCCCCGGGCTAGCCCAAGTTACGCAGTTGGCGGTGTAAAACGGTCTTTACGATAGCGCCAAGGCGGTTTTTTGTCAAAAGTCTTCACTACATTTTACCATTTTCTCTAGTCTTCGCAGGCGTTGCGGCAGCGTCAATCCCAATCGGTTCAGCAGCACTTTTTGTGCCTCATCGGGGCTTACCACGCACCGCAATCGAATCCGTTTGTCAATACGGCCGTCGGCGGTTCTGGCGGGCAGGACGACATCGCCGCTCTTTATCTTCGCAAACTCCCGCAATAAGGTCCGCGGGGCATCGCCCAAACCGGAGCGCTTCATCCACTGGCCCAGCGTCTTCCACATCACATACGCTAAAAAGCACACCAGGATATGCGCTTCGACGCGATGGGCCTTCTGATGCCAGATCGGACGGATCGACAGTTCATCCTTGGTGATGCGGAACGCCCACTCGGCCTCGGTAAGCTGGATATAGCGTTTCCATAAGATGGCCGGATCGGTATCGGTTAGATTGGTACGCAATATATAACATCCCTCCGACAACGCCGCCCACTGCGACCACTTTTGATTCTGTTTCCAATCCATGCTCAGGCGTTTTTTGCCGACCGGATTTTGGATCGGCGTAATAGCCCCGCCGGGCCAGCGAGTTGCCCTTACACTGACCTTCAAAATAGGTACTGGTAACATCATAGAGCAAGAGGTCGTATTTTATGTTGAACAACTCCCCCAGCCGTCCTTTGAGGTGTTTTTCAATTACTTCCTTGCAGGGCAGAAGATGATCCAGCGCGGCATATAAACGGTCGGTGTGGATCACCTCCGGTGATACCCCCAAAAGGTCTTCCAAGGCCGTCTTGGCGTACCAGTGATCTTCGATATGCAGTTCGCTCGACGGCTCACAGAAACGCGCTATCGTAAGGATCTGGGCGACCAGCGGCCAGGGTACGGCTTCCCGGCCTGGCGGTATGCCTTCGACCAGAACGGCATCCAGTCCCAGAAGCCGCCATAATCCATAGGCCAGCC
>JAKQBU010000322.1 GCA_029573975.1 Planctomycetota bacterium | reverse complement strand
GACAATGGCAATACAATCAAAAGTTGGCAAGCGGATTTTTTTTGGTTCCCTCCTAACGGTGGGCTTCGCTTCCCTGCTGCTCGGAGAGGGCTGGCTGGCCGCCCGGGATTATTACTGCCTGCCCGCCTCCCTGCGCGGTCTGCCCTTTGCTCTGCTCGCCTGCCTTTTGGCTGGCCCAGCCTGTCTCGAACTGCGCCAATTGGCCGCCCTCAAGGGCCTGAATACCTCTATTTTCTTTATGATTTTTACCGTTTTTTGCATCATTTTAATACCCTTTTACTCATCTTTTACTGCTTTTTGTTCACCTTTTGCTATACTTTTGGCGCTTATTTTTCTGGCCGCCATGGCCCATGCCTGCCGCTGCGGAACCGCCGGAACCATCGCCCATCTGAGCGTTATCTCCTTTTCTTCCATATACTTAGGTCTCGGCATGTACTTCCTCCTGGCCCTGCGCCTGCTCAATCCCTCAGCCGCCTCCGCCTGGGGCCAGTCCGGCCCCCTTTTGATGTTCCTGGCTACCGTAAAGTCCGCTGACATAGGCGCTTACTTCACCGGCCGTTTCCTCGGAAAACACAAATGGGTCCCAGCCATCAGCCCCGCCAAAACCTGGGAAGGCCTCGCCGGCGGCATCCTCCTTGCCATAATTGTCGCTTCGCTTTTCTCCGCCTTTTCTGGTATAATATCTGTAGTTGAAGGAGTTATATTCGGATTTATGGTGTCCGTTTCCGGACAGTTAGGTGATTTGATGGAATCCATGCTGAAGCGGGATGCCGGCAGCAAAGATTCAGCCCACCTGGTCCCGGAGTTCGGCGGCGTGCTGGACGCCCTGGATTCGGTACTGATTGCTGCGCCATTTGGTTATATGGTATTTTGTATATATCGGTAAGGTGCAAAAGGAGTTATAAAAAGACTTTGGAGTTGACCATTACGCTCGATGACCCCGCTAAGCGGGTTGCGTTATTCGGCACCGGTGATACTCACCTGCGGAAGATACGTGAACTATGTAATGTGCATATCACGGCGCGGGACGGCCAGGTGCAACTGCGGGGGAATCAAGAAGCGGTAACCAGGGCAGCGGCGGTGCTGGAAGAGATGCAGGCCCGATTAAAAAAGACCAGCCATTTGGAAGCAGAGGATATCCAGCAGATTTTTTTCCACGCTACTTCGAGCTATAGCCAGAAAGAAAGCGGCCATTCAGTACAGGTTTTCGTGCCGGGGAGGAACGTTTCGCCGCGGACGAAGGGGCAGGAGAAATATGTTAGTGCCATAGAGAAGAACGATCTGGTATTCTGCACGGGACCGGCCGGTACCGGCAAAACCTATCTGGCGGTGGCGATGGCGGTGGCGATGCTGCGGCGGAACGAGATTCGCCGGATTGTGCTGGCCCGTCCGGCGGTAGAGGCGGGCGAGAAGCTGGGATTTCTGCCCGGCGATTTGCAAGCCAAGGTAAATCCTTATTTGCGGCCGCTTTTTGACGCCCTGGGCGATATGATGGAATACGCCCAGATGAAGCGTTTTTTGTTTAATGACATTATCGAAGTGGTCCCGCTGGCGTTTATGCGGGGCCGCACCATGAATGATGCCGTGGTGATCCTCGACGAAGCGCAAAATACAACGGTGTCCCAGATGCTGATGTTTTTAACGCGGCTGGGCAATCATTCCAAGATGATCGTAACCGGTGATGACAGCCAGATTGACCTGGAGGAGGCCCGAAAATCGGGATTAATTGATGCGATGGACCGTTTACGGGGAATCAAAGGGATTGGCTTTGTTCGCCTGGATAAAACGGATATTGTTCGTCATCGGCTGGTTCAGAATATCGTCAAAGCCTATGAGAAGAACGGCCAGGAAGAAACATGACGAAAAAAAAGACCAAACGAGTGGATACCCGCCGCGTGTTTGAAGGCGAAAGTGCGGCGAAACGGCAGAAATTTTTTGAGAGCGGCATTCCGACCTCTCTGCTGCTGCTGTTGGTGTATTCGATTCTGCTGGGTTTCGTCCTGACCATCCATCAGGAGCTGCTGTCCAGTGCGGCAGCCTGGAACTGGCAGGTAATCAAACATCTTTTCGATATTACCGTTATGATGCTGATGGTGAGTGTTTCGCTGGGTTTATACATAGCCTTATATGAGCCGCGAATTGTTACAAATCATGTGCGAGGCGCGATTCTGCTGGCGATGCTGCTGGTGATGGTGGGAATCATCCGATTCGGGGTAATACAAGGGTGGCCGGCGTATTTAATGATCGTGCCGGCTATGGTAGCGGCGATCATGATTACCATTGCCTACAATCAGCGGCTGGCGCTAGGCATCGGATTTTATCTGACGCTGGTGGGGGTGATGACGTTTCGGGAAAAACCGGAATTTTTCCGTCAGGGGATGGCGGTGCTTTTGACGGTAGGCTTTGGGATCGGGATTTCGGTATTGCTTCTGAAGGAAATCCGCAACCGCCTGACCCTGATCAAGGCCTGCACTCAGACGGGGGTACTAGTTTTTATTATGACCTGGGTGGTAGGGATCTGGCAGAATCTGCCTAAACTGGAAATCTGGGAAAACAGTCTGTGGGCATTTTTCGGTGCTATTTCCGTGGGATTTGTACTCCAGGGGCTGCTTCCGATTATTGAGCGGCTGTTTCAAACTGCGACGAGTTTGACGCTTCTGGATTACAGTGAAGCGACCAAACCTCTGCTCAAGCGTTTGGCGGTAGAAGTTCCGGGGACATTTAATCACAGTTTCCAGATTGGAATGATGGCAGAGGCAGCAGCAGAAGCGATTGGTGCCAACGGGCTTCTTTGCCGGGTGGGAAGCTATTATCACGATATCGGCAAGCTGACCAAGCCGCGGTATTTTGTGGAGAACCAGGCAGAATTATTCAACCAGCATAAGGAGTTATCGCCGACCATGAGCCGGATGATTATCCTGGGGCACGTCAAGGATGGCCTGGAACTGGCGCGGGAATATAAAATTCCGAAGATTTTGCATCAGTTTATTGAAACACATCACGGGACAACGCTGGTGGAATTTTTCTATCATGAAGCGACAAAAAAGGGAGCGGAAGCAGGGCAGACGGTAGCGGAAACGGAGTTTCGCTATCCAGGTCCGAAACCGGAGAGTAAAGAGGCGGCGATTGTTATGCTTGCCGATGCGGTGGAGGGGGCGACGCGGGCGATGCAGGAGCCGACTCCCAGCCGCATTGAAAATGTGGTACACAGTATGGCAATGAAGCGGTTGATGGATGGGCAGTTTGATAATTGCGATCTTACGATGCGGGAATTGCATTTGATTGAGCGCAGCCTGATCAAAAGTTTATGCGGGATGTATCACAGCCGGATTGCCTATCCAAAACTGGAGAAGACCAAGCCGGATTCTCGTAAGGAAGGGCCGGAATATCGTGCTCCGGAGAACGTTTCATTGCCCACCCCTTGAGTGGATCGATCCAATCGTGAATTTTTGTGATGGAGCGTTGAGCAGAAATTGAACCAAGTAGAGATAGAAATTACCAATTATCAAAAAGCCGTAGTTTTGGATCGTCGAAAAATCCGCAAGACGGTCGGATATGTATTGCGTCAATTCGGGATAGAGGAAGCCTGTGTCAGCATAGCTGTGGTGGAGCATGACCGGATTACCGAACTGAAAGAGCGTTATTTCGGCCGGAAAATTTCCACCGATGTGATTAGTTTCGATTTGCAGGAAGCGGCCGGTGACCCGGATGAAAAGGTGAGTATGGATTGTGAAATTGTAGTAAACGGGCAGCAGGCAGCGGAATGGGCGGAAGCACATGGGACGGAGGCGGAAGCGGAATTACATTTGTATATCGTGCACGGCCTGCTGCATCAATTGGGTTACGATGATCAGACGGCGGAAGAAGCCGGAAAAATGCACAAAAAGGAAAACCAGTTTCTGGAAAAACTGGGATTTGGCAAGGTATATCGGATCAAGAAAAGAAAGGATTCCTGCACGCGTGGACGATCCTGAAACGTTGATTTGGATTTTTATCGTTATTTGCACGCTACTGACATTGCTGGTATCGGTAATCCATTTGTCACTGCGGCAGATTGCATGGGCCAGGCTGGAAGATATCTTTACCGCTCAAGGATATCCCGAACGAACCGATATATTACGCAAGAATCTGACTCAGCTCATTACGGGGACTTCGGAATTGCGGCTGCTGCTGAATCTGGCGGTGATTCTCTGTGTGCTGTACGCCTTTACTTCCTCGCCATCGGCGACCTCGGATCCGGCATCGCTGCGAGCGGCCCTGCCGCTGGTGGAGTCGTTTGTGGTAGCGGCGCTGATTCTGCTGGTCTTTTCGGTGGTGATTCCGCACTCCTGGTCCAAATATGGCGGGACGTCCCTGGTGATCGGATGCTATCCGCTGATCCGAATCATCGGAATTCTGGTGTGGCCGCTGACGCTGCTGCTGCGGGTGTTTGATCCGCTGGTACGGAAATTAGCGGGGGTGTCTCTGGAAGATATTAACGGGCGGCTGGAGGAAAAGCAGGAAGAGCTGCTCAGCGTGGTGGAAGAGCAGAAGAAGGAAGGGGTGGTGGATGAAGAAGAGCAGGACATGATTGAGTCGGTGCTGGAGTTCCGGGCCACGACGGTGGGGGAAATCATGACACCGCGGATAGAGGTAGTCGGTCTGGATGTGAACAGCAGCATGTCCGAGACCGTGGAAACCATTATCCAGCAGGGATATTCCCGGTATCCGGTATATGAAGAGTCGATTGATAAAATTATTGGGATGTTGTATGCAAAAGATCTGCTGCTGGATCTGGCCCATCCGGATCAAGCAGCAGGGATCCAACGGCATTTGCGCAAGGCGTATTTTGTGCCGGAGAGCAAGTCGCTACGGGATCTGCTGCATGATTTTCAGAATCAGAAAGTGCATCTGGCGGTGGTGCTGGATGAGTACGGCGGGACGGCGGGCGTCATCACGATTGAAGATATTCTGGAGGAGCTAGTGGGGGAAATCGTAGATGAGTACGAGACACCGCAGGATGAAATCAATATGACTCGAATCGATGAGCATACGCTGGAGATGGATGCCCGGTACGATGTGGATCGCCTCAATGATGAACTGGAATTGAATATTCCGGATGATGATGGGTATGAGACCATCGGCGGGTTTATCTTTTCGAAGCTGGGGTATATCCCGCATACCGGCGAGACCTTTGCGCATGAGAACCTGAAATTTACGATTTTGGATGCCGGCCAGCGGAAGATTAACCGGGTACGGATTGAAGTCAAGCCCCCACAGCCGGCTGAGGAAGAGGAATAGCCGTGGTCTCGATCAAAGATCAGGCGGTGTGTATTCGCAGACAGGAGTATTCGGAGTCGAGCCAGATTGTGACGCTGTTCGGGCGGGCGCAAGGCAAGATCCGAGCCATCGCCAAAGGCAGCCGGCGCGCCAAAGGAAAGTTTGAGGGTGGGATCGAGCTGCTTTCGGTGGGGGATGTCATTTTTGTGGCGGCGCGGGAAACCAGTTCGCTGTCCACGTTAAGTGAGTTTGAGGTGATACGGACTTTTCCGGGATTGCGGAAACATCTGCCGGGGCTGCACTGTGCCCAGTATGCAGTGTCGCTGGTATCGGAATTTACGGAGGATTCGGATCCGCATGAGAACCTGTTCGAGCTGATATGCGCTGCATTGTCGGATTTTGAACGGGGGGAAAAACCGGAAGCGGTGCTGCTGCTGTTTGAATGGGGATTATTCAAGGAAATCGGCCTGGCGCCTCGGGTGGATCGCTGCTGCGGGTGCGGCGGGCCATTGGAACACCGGGGGCAGATCTATTTCAGCAGTGAGGCGGGCGGTATGATCTGTCGGGACTGCGAGCCGGCGAGGGTGGAAAAAAGGCTGGTGCCGGTGCGGGTTCTGGAACTGCTGCAACAGCCCCAGCAGATTTCGCAAAAAAGCCGGAAGGAGGTGCTGGAGGCCCACGAACTGCTGAGTTACCACCAGCGGCAAATCAACGGCAGGGAAAGCACGATCATGCGGTTTGTGAATCAACTGCTCAAAAAGGAAATCACGGCCCATCCGGTGTGAGTCCGGCGCAGGCAAATAGAGGACGTACTATGAATGATTACAATCCGGGCTTCTGGAAAGACGGGGAGGAAGATGAATTAGAGGACGCCTATTCGGACAGCCTGAAATTTCGCAACTTTGTCAGCGTGTGCCCGAATTGCAAGCAGCCTATCGATGAAGATATGGATAGCTGCCCCTGGTGCGGTGATATTCTGTTCCGTCATTTACAAGACGGGATGTTCGCCCCGCGTAAGGGCTGGGCGGTCAAAATAGTGGCAGGCCTTATTGTGCTGCTGGTGATTCTGGCGATTGTGGGGCTGGTTTTACAAACCATTTTGTAAAAAACGCATCGGTCATTTCGCTGCGCCTAAGGGTGGGGAACCAAGGTAGTCAGGGGCTTTGCCGGTCTGGACCATTTTGTAGAATTCGTCGAAGAGGTAGGTGGCATCGTGGGGGCCGGGGGAGGCTTCGGGGTGATACTGTACGGCGAAAATCGGCAGGGATTTGTGGGCAATGCCCTCCAGCGTATGGTCGTTAAGGTTTATATGTGTCAGCCGAACGGAGCCCGGATCCAGCGAATCGAAGTCCACAGCGAAGCCATGATTCTGGGCGGTAATTTCGACCCGGCCGGTGTCGAGATTCTTGACGGGGTGATTGGCGCCCCGGTGGCCGAATTTCAGCTTGAAGGTTTTCCCGCCCAGGGCCAGTCCGATGAGCTCTACACCCAGGCAGATGCCGAACATCGGGATTTCCTTTTGAATCAGATCCTGTATGGTTTTGATGGTGTATTCGATCGGTTCGGGGTCGCCCGGTCCGTTGCTGATAAAAACTCCTGCGGGCTTATGCTCGAGAATTTGTGCAGCAGTAGCGGTGGCAGGAACGACTGTGACATCAAAACCCGCCTGAACGAGGTTACGGCAGATGTTATGCTTCATGCCGCAGTCGATGGCGACAATGGCGGGCCGGGCGGCGGAGGCGCCGGTCCGATTATTTTTTATCGGCCCGGCAAAGGGGGATTCATAGCCGAATTTCCAGTGGGACTGGCTGGTACAGGTTACTTCCTTGACCAGGTCTCTGCCGACCAGACCGGCGGAGGCCCTGGCTCTCTCGATGAGTTCCTGATTATCTGCAATATCAGTACTGATAACACCCTTCAGGGCCCCCTGGATACGCAATTTGCGGGTGAGGGCACGGGTGTCGATATCGCATAAGCCGACAAT
>JAKQBU010000315.1 GCA_029573975.1 Planctomycetota bacterium | reverse complement strand
CAGCAGCAATAGTCTGCCCCTGCAAAAATCCTTTGCGGAGATTAAAACCGCCCAGACCACCTCCACCGAGGTTATGAATATGCTGCCGGAGGAGGGCCTGCTCGTAACCGACAGCGCCGTCTCCGCCTTCCATAAAAAAGGTTGGACCAGAGAGCTGGGTATCGTTCGCTTTGCGGAGACTGATGCCAGCGTCCAGCGGAAGGAATATATGCAGATTCGCAGCCAACTGGCGGCCATCCCCCTGTTCGTGGACGAAAAACTTATCCTCCAGCTTCAGTCCGTCATCCCGGCGGATATTCTTAACCAGCCCTACGAAAACGATTTACGCAAAAATGAAGCCGTTTTGCGCTACTGCCATCAGGCCCTTCAGGAGGACGGGCGGGCCTTTAGCTATGATCAGCAGACCGAATCGCTCATCGGCTTGGCCCGGACGGTTCTGGGAGTGGGCATTCAGCAGTTTGCCGCCCGCCCGCGAGAATCGGAACAAATCCTTGACCCGAAAGGATTTCCGTATGACCACCCCACCGTCGGCAAATGCCGCCTCAACCTGTTCCAGCAGGATAACGGCGTTTATACGGTTATCATTCGCGGCGGCAAATGGAATGATCCCATAACTACCTGGTAAAAAAAGGCTTATGAGGATTTTCACCTCGCCCGGGGCAAGGCCCGGAAACCCGTTGTCAGGCAAAATCGCCCGTACCGGTAATTTTCTTGCAAAATACACCCGCTCCAGGTAAGGTAAGCGATGAGTTGACGGATCGTTTTATTTCTCGATTCGGATACCTATAATACACGCGATATGCGTGTTTTGGCGGCATGGCCAAGTGGTTCAAGGCGACGGATTGCAAATCCGTTATCCGAGGGTTCGAATCCCTCTGCCGCCTTCTTATTTTACAAGCACTTACGTCAAATCTAAACGTAATCCTAAATTTATTCATAGACCTGTTGTACCCCCTGCAATATCCGGGTTGGTATATTTACATATAAATCATCTTTTTGGTCATACCCCCATCGATTACAAAATTTTGCCCGGTAATAAATCCACTTTTCTCACTACAGAGATAGATCACCATTTCGGCTATATCACCAGGTAGTCCCACCCGGCCGGCAGGATGCTGGCTGTGGTCAGCCTCCCTCATAGGGGCTAACGCAGGGTTCGGTGTGCGTAAATATGGGTTGGTGTCTATCCAGCCGGGACTGATACAATTCACTCTGACCTCCGGCCCCAAACTAATGGCTAAGGCATGAGTCAATCCTGCGATCCCAGCTTTGGAAGCCGAATAAGCCTCGGTATTGGCTTCTGATATCATGGCCCTGGTCGAAGCAATATTTACGATAGTACCCTGACTCTTTTTTAAATATTCAGCACCATATTTCGAGCATAGAAAAGCTCCTGATAGATTAACCGCTATGACTTTTTTCCACTCCGCAAAAGTAATGGCAGAAATCGCCTTATTGCAGGAAATCGCAGCATTATTGACCAGAAAGTCTATCCTGCCATATAGTTTTACCGTTTGCTCGACCAGAGATTGAACGGATTTTTCCTTGGCTATATTGGTTTCGATGAATTGAACATTCCCTTTGGTGGATAAACATTTCTCTGCCAGGCTTCCGGATTTGGAATCTACCTCAGCAATCACTACGGTCGCTTTCTGTGTAAGAAACCGCTCACATAGGGCCAATCCGATACCTTGGCCGCCCCCGGTAACAATGGCAACCCTGTGTTTGAATGACATGGTTAATACCTTTACTTACCGACTCCTATTCATCCCCATGTTTCCAATAATAATCTTCCAGGTAATCATTCAGATATTCAAACAGTCGATCATGCTTTTCCAGACCTACATACAGGAAAACCGATAGAGCCGGGTCGGATATCAGTGCGCCACCGGGTTCCCGAGCAGACCTTGTAATTCGCTCATCTGCCGGGCCAGTACGTCCGAAGTTTTAGCCTCGACGTTCAGCCGCAGCAGCGGCTCGGTATTGCTGGGCCGGCAGTTGAACCACCAATCCTTGTATTGGACGGTAACCCCATCCAGGTAGTCGATTTCTGCGTCATGATATTTCCGGGCCAGGTCCTCCATCATGGCCTTTTTGTCCTCCACCTCGAAATTCTTTTCCCCGCTGGCGGAATACCGCTGCAGGGGCTTGACCAGCTCACTAATAGGTTTCGTGACGGCAGACAAAACGTTTATCATGTGCACCAGCGTAATCAGGCCGCTATCGGCAAAGAAATTATCACGATAATAAAAGTGCCCGCTTAGCTCCCCGCCAAAAACCCCCTTGCTGTCCTTCAGGGCCTTTTTCATAAAGGCATGTCCCACCCGCTCCCGCCGGGGCTGGCCGCCCTTCGCCAGGACTTCTTCCTTCACCACCCAACTGGAACGCAGGTCATACACCACCGTAGATTTGGGATTTTTCTGCAGAAAATACCCGGCCAGCAGAGCCGTAATAATATCGCAGCCGATGGTTCTGCCGTTTTCATCCACGATAATCAGCCGGTCCGCATCGCCGTCAAAGCAGACACCCATATCCGCCTGATGGTCAATCACCGCCCGTTTGAGTTCGGTCAGATTGGCCTCCACCAGCGGATTGGGATCATGCTGGAACGTACCGTTGTGTTCAAAATTCAAGGGAATGATGTCGATCCCCGCCTGCCCGAAAATCGCCGGTACCCACTTGCCCGCCATCCCGTTGGAGGCGTCGATCGCGATTTTCAGTTTGCGGATGTTGCTGCTCAGAAAGCTCAGAACATGCCGTCGGTACGGTTCGGTCAGATCTTTGGTGATTACCTGCCCCTGGCCGGCCGCTTTGGTATGCTGGAGAGAGGCGGCAATATGTTTGATTTCCTGCAGGCCCGTTTCCCCGCTGATCGGCCGGGCCTGCAGCCCGCTGATCTTGAAGCCGTTATACTGGGCCGGATTATGGCTGGCGGTCGTCTGCACCCCTCCGCAGGTGTCCAGATGGTTGATCGCAAAATAAATCTGCGGCGTATCAATCATGCCGATGTCGATGACATTGGCCCCGGAAGCGGTCATCCCCTGAATCAGCGCTTCGGACACCGACCGGCTGTGCCGGCGCATATCCCGGCCTACCACCACCGACTGGGTATTGGCCGAACCGCGCTCATACCCCCGCAGCAGAGAACGAAGAAACTGCGCCGCGGCATGTCCGATCTTCCAGGCAGCTTCCTCATCCAGTTGGTCCGGATACAAGCCCCGAATATCATACGCCTTAAAAATTGATAGATCCATAATCAGCGAATCTCCTGTCACATGCTGAATCTCTGTTTTCTGTCTTTATGATTGACGGAACCGCCCAAAGTCGATTTCGTCATCCCAAAACTCACTCTGGCTCCCCACTAACAAGGGGCCTAAGAGTTTTTGACGCTGGCGTCATTATTGAAAAGGATTTTCTTCTTCATCCTCCGGATGGGGCGGCTTCCCCTCCGCCTCGAGATCTTCATCCTCTTGGTATTTCCAGCTATCGGCGTCTTCCATCTCGTCCATTTCCCGCTTCATATACTGGAACATCTGTTCCTGCATAGGCGCCAGCTTCTGGTACCAGCGCAAGGTTGCCTGGTACGATTGCAGCAGGGCGTCCAGCCGCACCAGTTGCCACTTCTCCAGACAGGCCGGCTCCTTGATGGTGCTGAACGGATCGCACCGCAGCATGATCCGCCCCAGCTGATCCCGCGAAAAAAATTCACAATCTTTGCATTGGTTCATAGCCTGACTCCGTAGCTTCTGAAGGCATTCCAACTCAATTGTATGCTACGGCATGTGGCTGCACAAATCAAGGGGAAGAAATGGGAAATCCACCCAACAAAAAAGGCAGGCCCTTGCACCTGCCTTTTCTAAAATAGAGGAAAAGGATTTTACCTGAAAGGATAATCTATTCGATGGGGTGCTCTTCGAGAAGCCGGTCGAGAGCGGCCGATAGATTTCCTTCTACATCATAGGTTCCGTTGGCCAACGCCTCGCGAATGGCATTGACTTTCTCGGTCCGAATCTCCGGCATCATCGCAATCTCATTCATAAATCGAGCCATTTGCGAGATTTCCACGCTATCCTGACTCTCCGCTACCTTTTGGGCAGCCTGCGGACTGCTGGTGGTCTGCGGCGACTGATTCGTTACCGCACTGGGACCGGAATAACCATTAATTCCTTGAATGTTGCTCATACTCACCTTTTTTACCCTTTGTTTAATTCTGCTTTAAACATTTTACCCCGAAACACGTTTTTTTCAACCACAACATATAGTAACCTAAGGCTTATTGTTTACCCTTCAATTTCGCCTTACATGACTCTTATCGACGCAGGGGGAAAAGAAACTTGAGAAAATCCCACCGAAACCCAAAGGATTGAAAAAAACTGTTATTAGCCCAGTAAATCGCCCCAAATCCCGGTTATAAGACGTTAAAATCGGAATAACTTTTCCAGTTTCCAGCCGCCGGTTTTATCAAATCTTTCCATCTTACCCATCTTAACAAAATTTTAGGACCTATAAATAGAACCACAATATATAGTTAAGCGAAAAAAAGAAAAAAATTATTATGAAAATTGACGGAACCGCCAAAAGTCCATATGGACATCCAAAAACGCACACTTGCTCCCCAATCACAAGTGGTCCAGGAGCTTTCGACGCTGGCGTAAAAATACGGATTAGAGGTAAACCATTGCGGGATAAATCGCTCCGCGCTATAATAATTTTGACGGAACCGACAAAAGTCCATATGTACTTCACAAAACGGCTCTGGCTACCCAATATCAAGGGATCGATGAGCTTTTGACGCTGGCATCCGGATATAACGATTATTATGGCAAAAAAAGATTATTACGAAATTTTAGGCGTTCCCCGCGAAGCCTCGCTGGACCAGATTAAAAAGGCCTACCGCAAACTGGCCCGTAAATACCACCCCGACACCGCCGGCAATAACCCCCAGGCGGTGGAAAAATTTAAGGAAATCCAGCAGGCATATGAAGTTCTCAGCGATACCCAGAAACGCCAAACCTATGACCGCTTCGGCCATGCAGGGGAACCTATGTATAGCCAGGCTGGCCCAGGCACTTCCGGTTGGCCGGGTGGCACAGGCCAGAGCTATCACTGGAGTTCCCAGCCGGGACCTGACGGCATTCATTTTGATGTTTCGGATATTTTCGGTGGGGGGGGCGGCGGCGGAGGCTTGGATGAAATCTTCGAGCAGTTTCGCCGGGGCCGCGGCAGCCGCAGAACCTACCAGGATCGATCCACCCCGCGGGGCCAGGATCTGGAACATAATCTGATGGTGAGTTTCGAGGAATCCATCCACGGCGCTACCCGCGATATCGTTACTACCATGATGGAACCGGATGGACACCACCGGCAGGAGCGGCTGACAGTGAAAATCCCGGCCGGGATAGCCGATGGCGGTAAAATCCGGCTGAAAGGCAAAGGCCAGCCGGGACCCGGCGGCCAGGGCGATATGATAATCACCGTTTCCGTCGCCGAACACCCCTATTACCAGCGGAAAAACAACGATATCTATCTGGATATGCCGCTGACTTTTTCCGAGGCGGTGCTGGGAACCCGGATCGATGTGCCCACCCTGACGGGAGTCACCACCGTTACCATCCCCCCCGGCAGCAGCAGCGGGCAAAAACTGCGTTTAAAAGGCCGGGGCATTAAATCCCAAAAATCCGGGGAAACCGGTGATATGTTTCTGGTGTTAAAAATTGTACCTCCCTCTCATCCGGATTCACGCTCCAAAGAATTGCTGCAGGAATTCAGCAGCAGAAATCCCCAGCCGGACCTGCGGAAAAACTGGACCTGAAAACGCCCAACGGCAGTTTGGAACCACCGGTATTGAAAAAAACAAAACGAAAATCCTGGATTTTCTTATGGCTGCTGCTGTTACCGGCGGCAGGCATGGCCGGCATTCATCCAGCCATCGCGGTGGATGCTTCTTTTAACTCCTTTCCGGACCACCCCGTTGTTGCGGTGCAAACCAATCCTTCAGAAGTACCGGATTCGGATCAACCGGTCCCGGCGGCGAAAAAAACCACTAAGGAAAAGGATAAGAAGCGTTTGAAATTCCTGCTGGTGGTCAACCTGGTCTTCATCATTACGGCCTTTACCATTTTTCTGATTATCTCCTTACTCCGCTATAGCCGATTCCAGCGGCAGCGCCTCCAGATCGGCAAAAAAGCCGAACCAACAAAATATATAGACGCCTGGAGTCACTATCGGCTCGACGAAAAAGACAGAGAGCTGGAACCGCCCAAAGACAATCAGGAACCGGATACGAATCATGGCCGATAAGGAAAAAATACCTGAAATTTCCAGCCGGCGTTTTCGTTTCGGCCCTGATCGCCGCCTCCGGAAATCCGCGGAATTTGCCGCTGTTTTCGAATCCGGAAAAAAACGCTCCGATGCCCGCCTGCTTCTCTATGCCCTGCCGAACCGCCTGGCCTATTCCCGCCTCGGCCTGGCGGTCGGCAAAAAGCTGGGCTCCGCCGTCCGGCGGAACCGGTATAAACGGCTCCTGCGGGAGGCCTTTCGCCTGCGGCAATACGATCTGCCGGCCGGATATGATTATGTTCTCATCCCCAAACCGAAGGCCGATACCAAAAGCCGAACCCAAAACACCGTCGCGGAATACAGCCGCTCCCTGACCACTCTGGCCGCTAAAATCCAGGCAGCATACCTGAATATGGACGGAAATGCCAAAAATCATCATTGACCGCCCAAAACCGCCCTGGTTCCCCAATAACAAGGGTTCGACGTTTTTTGACGCTGCCGCAGTTCGTGAGTTTAAAAAAATCCTGGCATATTTCCATGACTATGGATAGTATAATAGGATTATGATTCAATCGGTAATTTGGCTGATACACTTCTATCAACAGGCGGTATCGCCCTATTTGCCCCGCTGTTGCCGGTATGAACCGACCTGCAGCGCCTATGCTCTGGAAGCATTGCAGCGCTACGGCTTCTGGAAAGGCAGCTATCTGGCCCTCCACCGGATTCTCCGCTGTCACCCCTGGAGCCGGGGCGGTTATGATCCTTTGCCCTGAAGACAATGAAGAACCTTTGTTTTTTTAAAAAACATGTCGGAAGAAAAACGTAAAAAACTTCTGGACCGCATCGAACAGCTCATTGAGAAGAATGACTTCGAAGAGCTGCGCCAGGTATTGGCCGAGTCGCATTCTTCCGATGTCGCCGAAGTGATGGAGGTCCTGGACGAACTGGCACGCCAGATTCTGTTCGATCTGCTTGATCCCAGGGAGGCCGGTGCCGTACTGGAAAAAATCGACGAAGCCACCCGCAGCGAACTGGTCGAAGACCTTTCCAGCGAGGAATTGACCGATATCGTTGCCACCCTGCCTCCCGATGAAGCGGCAGATGTCATCGCGGAGATGAGCGACGAGCAGACCGAAAAAATCCTCGAACAAATGCCCAAAGAGGAATCCGCCCAGATCGAAAAACTGCTCCGCTATCCCGATGACTGTGCCGGCGGGATCATGACCACCGAACTGGTCAAGGT
Source organism: Planctomycetota bacterium (assembly GCA_029573975.1). The sequence continues at coordinate 11,126 of JAKQBU010000315.1, read as the reverse complement.
CAATCTCAACGATACGATCCGGGTGGCTATCGAGCGGTTTCAGCAGGCCGATCCCAATGAGGATTTTTATCATGTTTTTGTAGTGGATGACCAGGGCCGGCTGCAGGGCAGCGTAGATTTGGTTAGGCTGCTGCGCTTTCCCCAGGATACCCCCATTCAAAAGGTGCTGGATAAAGACATCCATTCCGTCGAGGTCCATACCGACCAGGAAGAGATTGCCAATATCTTCCGCAAAAACGACCTGATTGTCATGCCGGTCGTGGACCAGAACGGCGTCCTTTTAGGCCGCATCACGGTGGACGATGTCGTTGACGTTATCGGAGAAGAGGCGGAAGAAGATGCCCTGGTCATGGCCGGTACGCACCCCGATGAACTGGGTACCCATCGGATTTTCACCGCCGCCCGCATCCGGATTACCTGGCTGATGACCTGCCTGATCGGATATTCGGCTTATCTTCTGATTTATAATATTTACCGGAATTATTTTACCCTTACCGAATGGACCAGCATCCTGATGTTCGCACCGATCATCGCGGCGATGGGGGGCAACAGCGGCCTGCAAACCTCGACCATTGTCGTCCGGGGCCTGGCCACGGGGAATCTGGCCGCACTGAATTTATTTCAGGTATTTTTCCGTGAGTCGCGCATCGCCCTGATTATTGCCATGACTTTTGGCATATTCACCGGGGGGATTGCTACTATGGTTTTACATGTAACCAATTCAAATTCAAGTAATTATGTCGCAAACGCCCTTGCTGATATCCCTGGGGAATCCGTGCCGGAAAAACCTGTGAATCCCGTCCTTTTGGGATTTGCTGTGGGCATTGCCATGTTTATCGGAATTATGCTGGCCACGACCCTCGGACTGGTTTTGCCGTTCCTGTTCCGGAAAATTGGGATCGATCCAGCTATCAGCTCCGGTCCGTTCATCACCACCGCCAATGACTCACTGGGCTGCATCACCTACTTCAGCCTGGCCCTGCTTATGCTCCATTTTTTCGGCCATCTGTTCGGCTAGCCCGCATTTCTCACGGGATTTTGACTAATATATTGATAACTCCATGGTTCAGTATGTCTTATATACTATATTTCGGTCCACCAGTTTCGACAGTCTGTTTTCAGCGCGAATTTGTGGCTGCCTTCGAGGCCGCAGGAGCTATCTTCCGCAGGCCTATATGTATATAGGTTGAGGACAGATAGCGACGAGAACGAAGAAGGCGGGCAAAAAGACCGCTGAAAATCGAAAGTCCGTGAGAAATGCGGGCTAGCATTTTGTAACTATCTATAAATCAATTACTTGCATGAATTTACTGTTTTTTCGGCGATTCCAACGCCAGAAAGCAAAAAGATTGTATGAAAATGATTGACAAGACCAGAAATCTGGCTAAAATGTTGGGTTTCGTATTGTAACAGAAAGATAAAACGAAGAACAGAATGAATAGATATGCCCGCGGTTGCAGTGGCGGGGCAAAAAAGGAATGATATTCACTATGCAGGCAAAGCAGCAAAAAAGTACCTTGGCGTATAATGAAACCATCAAGCAGGACTGGTACGCCGTCGATGCCGACGGCCAGATTTTAGGCCGATTGGCCGTGAAAGTGGCCATGATCCTCATGGGCAAGCATAAGCCGATCTATACGCCCAATGTTGATACCGGCGATTTCGTGGTCATTACCAACGCCGATAAAGTCCGCGTCTCCGGCAAAAAAGCCCTGGCCAAGGAATATGACTATTACACCTATCACGTCGGCGGCCACAAAGTGGTCGACTTTGAAAAAATGTTCGCCGAAAAACCGGAAAAGGTCATCAGCGAGGCCGTCCGCCGGATGCTGCCCAAGTCGAAAATGGGCAAACATATGCTGGCCAAACTGAAGGTGTATCGCGGCAGTGAGCATCCCCATGCCGCCCAGCAGCCCAAACCATTGGATTTAAACTAATATTTATACAGAGGAAGAAATCGTGTCAGAACAGCAAAATACCCCTTTAATCGATCCCACTAAGGTAGAAGGCATTCTCAAGGCCACCCCCGTAAAGGTTGGCTCCCAGGCGGAAGAAAAACGAAAACCGACCGCCGCGGAATTAGGACCCGGCCAGTTCTGCTGGGGCATCGGACGCCGCAAAAGCGCCCTCGCCCGCGTGCGGATTAAACCTGGCAAAGGCATTATCCTGGTCAATGGCTCCAAGGTCGAGAAATATTTCCCCGACCTGCAGGATCAGGAAGATGTCCTTTCCCCGCTCAAATGCACCGACTGCCTTACCCGCTACGATGTCTATCTGAAAGTCAGCGGCGGCGGAGTCGGCGGCCAGGCCGGCGCCGCCCGGTTAGGCTTGTCCCGTGCCCTGTGCATCGCCGATCCCGATTGCTTCCCCAAACTCCGCGACGGCGGCTTCCTGACCCGCGACGGGCGTATGAAGGAACGTAAAAAATACGGCCAAAAGGGAGCACGCAAGAGATTCCAGTTCTCGAAACGGTAAAAGTTCTCAACCCGAAGATTCCAGGCTCCTGTATTTTCCGATTCAGGGGCCTTTTTTATTGACGGAACCGCCAAAAGGCGATATTGACTTCTCAAAGCAGCTCCGGCTCCCCTGGAACATGGGGACGACGAGCTTTTGACGCTGGCGTCATTATTTATTTTGAAAGAAGAGGCAAAACCATGATACGAGTTGCCATTATCGGGGCTACCGGCTATACCGCCTATGAATCGATTCTAATTCTCCTGCGCCACCCCCAGGCCCAGGTCACCTACCTGACCGCCCTGCCCGAGGAATGCGCCCCCTTGACGGAGGTCTTCCCCGCCCTGCAAGGCCGGCTCGACCTGCCGATTGAGCCGGTCGATCTGAACAAGCTGGCCGGCTGCGCCGATGTCGCCCTCTGCTGCCTGCCCCACAAGGTGTCCATGTCCTTCGTCCCCAAACTGCTGGCCGCCGGCGTAAAAGTGGTCGATTTCAGCGCCGATTACCGCATCCGGGATGTCGCCCTTTACGAAAAGGTCTATAAAGTCGAGCATACCGACCGGGAAAATCTCGCCCGCGCGGCCTTTGGCTTGCCCGAGCTGTTCCGCGAAAAAATCGTCAGCGCTGCCCTGGTCGCCAATCCCAGCTGCTACCCCACCGCCGCCAGTCTGGCCCTGGCCCCTCTGCTCAAGGAACGACTGATTGACCCGGCTGACATCTACATCAACGCCGTCTCCGGCGTATCCGGGGCCGGCCGCAAGACCGCCCTGGCCTTCCACTTTCCGGAAATGAACGACAATCTGTTCGGCTACGCTGTCGGCACGCATCGCCACATGCCCGAAATCGAGCAGATTCTCACCCAGGCCGCCGGCCAGCTGGTCCAGGTGCTGTTCCAGCCTCATGTCGTCTGCATGGACCGGGGCATCGGCGAAAGCATCTATTGCCAGCCCACCGGCAAAATTACCCCCGCCCAGCTTACCGACCTCTATCAGGCCTTTTACGCCCGCGAACCCTTTGTCCGCCTCCTGAACAAACCCCCGTCAACCAAAAATGTCGCCCATACCAACTTCTGCGATCTCTATGCCACCATCGTAAAGGACAAAATCCTGGTCTTCTCCGCCATCGACAACCTGATTAAAGGCGCCTCCGGCCAGGCCGTGCAAAACCTGAATATCATCTCCGGACTGCCCGAAACGATGGGATTATTATAAAGGAACAGCCATCATGACCAATCAAACCATAACCGCCCCGAAGGGATTTCGGGCCGCCGCCGTCAAGGCCGGCCTCAAACACAGCGGCGCTCTGGACCTGGGCCTGATCGTAGCCGACCGGCCCTGCACTGCCGCCGCCGTCTTCACCACCAATAAGATTGTCTCCGCCCCGGTCGTCGTCAGCCGCGAACATATCCGCTCCGGCAAACTCCAGGCGGTCTTTGTCAACGCCGGCAACTCCAACGCCTGCACCGGCCAGCGGGGCTTTCGCGATACCCTGGCCATCTGCCGGCAGGTGGGCCGCGCACTGAACATCGACCCCCATCGCATTCTGGTCGCCTCCACCGGCATCATCGGCGAATTTCTGCCCATGGAAAAAGTCCACCGCGGCATCGAGGCCGCCCTGGCCGCCCTGCGCTATTCCCCCCAGGCCGGCAGCAATCTGGCCCGCGCCATCCTCACCACCGACACCAAAAAGAAAACCGCCTGCCGGCAAATCCGCCTCGGCGGCAAAACCGTCCAACTGGCCGGCATCGCCAAAGGCTCCGGCATGATTGCCCCCAACATGGCCACCATGCTGGCCTTCATCACCACCGACGCTAATATCAGCCCCGCCCTCCTGCGGCGGAGCCTCTCCCAGTCCGCGGCCGTTACCTTCAACAAAGTGACGGTGGATATGCACACCAGCACCAGCGACACCGCCGTCGTCCTGGCCAGCGGCCTGGCCGGTAATGCACGGATCACCCGGCAGGGAACGGACTACCAGAAGTTTCACCAGGCCCTGTGGCAGATTTGCGACGATTTAGCCCGCCAGATCGCCGCCGACGGCGAAGGGGCCACCTGTGCCGTCACCGTCCGCGTCACCGAAGCGGCCAATCCAAGAGAGGCCCGCCAGGCCGTCCGGGCCATCGTCGATAGCCCCCTGGTCCGCTGCGCCTTCTTTGGCGCTGATCCCAACTGGGGCCGGATCGTCAGCGCCATCGGCTACAGCGGCGCACGTTTCCATCCGGAAAAATTATCCTGCAAGGTGGCCGGTGTTACCGTGTTCAGAAACGGCCGTCCCGCTGCATTCAACCGCAGCCAGCTCAGCCGCAAAATGAAGGCCCGGCAATGGCAGGTCCACGTCTGCCTGGGAGCCGGAAAATACGAGGATTTCTGCTACACCTGCGACCTATCCCACGGCTACGTAAGCATTAACGCCGATTATCATACCTGACGAAATCGCTAAAAGCCGATATGGACAACCAAAAACGGCTTAGCCCGCCTATCTCACGGATTTTGATAAATATATTGATAATTCGGTTTCAAAATTTTGCCGTGCCTTGGCAGCTCCTCCGTGCTATAATAAAAATAGCTCTATCAAGGAAACACAGTTCTACTGCCTGCCAATGGTCTCCAGCAGAAGGGTTCACCGGATAGATCCAGGTAAGGAAATTTGCGATGAATATTCTGTTGGTGTATCCCGAATATCCCGAGACGTTCTGGAGTTTTAAAAGCGTTTTAAAATACATCTCGAAAAAAGCGGCCTATCCGCCCCTGGGCCTGATGACCATTGCCGCCATGCTCCCCGAAGACTGGTCCAAACAGCTCGTGGATGTCAATGTCACCAAACTCAAGGATGAGCAGATCGACTGGGCGGATTATGTTTTCATCGGCGCCATGATCATCCAGATTCCCAGCGCCCAGGAAATCATTAACCGCTGTAAAGCCCGTGGAAAGGTGGTAGTCGTGGGTGGTCCGGCGGCTACCTCCCAGCCGGAAGTGTTCCAGGGCGTGGATCATTTTGTGCTCAATGAGGCGGAAGTGACCCTGCCGCTGTTTCTGTCAGACCTGGCCCGCGGAAACGCCCAGCCGGTTTATACCTCGGCCATTCACCCTGATATCAGCCAAACTCCTGCGCCGTTGTGGTCCCTCATCAATATGAAACATTATGTTTCGATGCCGATTCAATATTCCCGCGGCTGCCCGTTTAACTGCGAATTCTGCGACATCATTATCCTGTACGGCCGCAAACCCCGCACCAAAAGCCCCCAGCAGCTTTTGTCCGAGATCCAGTCCTTGTATGACGCCGGCTGGCGCAGGGAACTTTTCATTGTGGATGACAATTTCATCGGCAATAAAAAAAATGTCAAAGCAATGCTCCCCCACCTGATTCGCTGGCAGAAGGAGCACAACTATCCTTTCCAGATTATCACCGAGGCAAGTGTGGACCTGGCCCAGGATCCGGAACTGATGAAAATGATGAGCCAGGCGAACTTCAACAAGGTCTTCCTGGGTTTGGAAACACCCAGCCTGGACAGTCTGAAAGAATGCAATAAGCTCCAGAATACCAAATCCGATCTGGAGGAGTCCATTCGAATTCTTCATGCCAACGGCCTGCAAGTCATGGGCGGATTTATCGTCGGCTTCGACAGCGATACCAAAGGTATCTTTGAGGACCAGATCCGCTTTATCCAGAATTCCGGCGTCGTTACCGCCATGGTGGGGATTTTAAATGCCCTGCCCCAGACCCAATTGTGGCATCGTCTCCGCCGCGAAGGCAGACTGCTGCATAACAGCAGCGGCCTAAATACGGACGCGAATGTGAATTTTATTCCGCGCATGGGAATAACCGAACTGTTGGAAGGCTACCAGAAAGTAATCTCGACCATATACCATCCCCGGCATTATTACCAGCGGATCCACGTATTTCTGAAAAACTACCACCCCACCACCATCCATAAAATCAACGGCAAGGATTTACTGGCAGCCGCCAAAAGCATGTGGAAAATCGGCCTGCTCTCCCGCGCCCGCTTCTTATACTGGAAACTCCTGCTGAAAACCTCTTTCACCCGGATCAAATCCCTGCCCGCCGCCGTCGAACTGGCCATCATGGGTGCACATTTCGAAAAAATCAGCCGGCAGAACCGGCGGAATTAAAATCGATAGGTCAGTTTAACCCGGAAGCTCCGCCCGTCCTGCTCGATGATATCCTGGATATGCTCGGCAAAGCCGGGATAGCCGTAATGCTTGTCAAAAACATTATAAATGCCGGCGGAAATTTCCAGCCCTTCCCGCAGGTTCAGGCAGGTCAGGGTCACATTCGATATCATGTAATCATCGGTATGATGGTCGGTAAGGGTCTTCCGATCCCCGTTGTATTGCGTTTCCAGACCGGCAAAAAGCTTTTCTTTCACGATGGGGATAATCAGATTGCCTTTCACCAGATGTTCCGGAGAATTTACCAGATTGTCCCCGGTCTCCTCATTCTCGGTATGGACCAGGGCATAACTGACCCGGCTTCTCCAGCCGTTGTCCCATTTGCCGTCCAGCTCAAACTCCACCCCCTTTGCTTTTACCTTGCTTACATTATCGAAAGTCATCAAGCCGTCATCGGGATCTACCGCTTGTGCGATTAAATCATCCATCTCATAATAAAACCCGGACACGGATCCGACTATATTCCGGGTGAGATATTGCTCCAGAACCACTTCGTACGTATCGATCGTCTCCGGATCCAGGTCCAGGCTGCGTTTGGTGGTGTAATCTCCGTCGTAAAAATAGAGTTCATAAACGGTGGGACTGCGAAAGGCCGTGCCGTACATCATTTTTACCGTTGTTTTGGCAAAGGGATTGTAGATCGCCGCCAGCCGCGGATTGGTCGTCCCGCCGAACGCATCATACCGGTCATACCGAATCCCGCCGTTCAAGATCAAATTATCCAGAACCTTGTATTCATCCTGGGCAAAGACCCCCCAGCTTTTGGAATGCCGGCGGTCATCCAGAAAGACCGTTCCTTCCTCGTCCCACGACGCCTGGTCCTGCCGCACATGATACCGCATTTCCACTCCCGTCGTGATGGTATGCCGTTCGATCTGGGTATAGGTGAACTGCCATTCTCCCTGCCAGAACCTGGCCTTCCAGTAATCTTTGTTCAACACCCGATACGGCTCCGGATCCGTTTCCTCCGCATAATCATACGGCCACCGCCCGTCGTAATTGGAATGATTGTACGTCACCCGCCCTAAAACCGAACCCACTTCGGATATCTCATGGTCATACGTTAATCCCACCATCACCCGGTCATCATACGAGACCGTAGCCGGATCGCCGAATATGGTATCCCAGGGAGCGGTGGGAATTTCCTTTTTGCGGCTGACCGAGGCCGCCTCCAGCGTGAAATCCCGCCAGCTAAGCTTGGCAAACAGATTGTTAAACTTGTCCTCATCCAGGTCCACATAGCCGTGATTCGTCAGCGGATCATCAAATTCCTTGATATATAACGTGTCCCCGTCGCTTTTGTACAGCGTGGAGGAAAGATACAAATCCACATCTTCGCCCCACTTGTTCCCAAAACTGGCCCGCCCTTTCTTCGTGTCGAAACTGCCCAGCTCTCCCGACAGCTCCAGCCCGCTGTTCTGGGCGCCCTTCTTGGTGATCACATTAATAACCGCAAACAGGGCATTGCTGCCGTACAGGGAGGATCCCGGCCCCCGGATGATCTCCACCCGGTCAATCGTATCGACATCCAGAATAAAGTCGGTCCCGATGGCCGCCGAATCATCGATCCCTTCGTTGGTGCGGTGCCCGTCCACCAGCACCAGCACCCGGATGTTATAATCCCCCGGCCGGCCGAATCCGCGCACCCCCGCATAATGGTAATTGCGGTCGTAGCTCAGATAAAATCCCCGCGCGCTGTTGATGATATCCGCCAGCGTCCGGTAGCCGTACAGCTTGATCTCCTCCGCCGTGACAATCGTAACCGAGGAGGGGGCCTCCGTCACCTTCTGCGTGTGCTTCGAGGCGCTATACACCGTATCCACCTCCACCTCCATCAGCTCTTCCAGCGACATCTCCGCCAGATCTTCTTCCCCGCCGGCCTCCTCCGCCGTCTCGGCGGCCGGTGCATTTGGTTCCTGTCCCCAGCCTGCCGCCGGGAATACCAAACACAGGGCCAAAAAAAGCGTTTGCATCCTTCCGAAACGGCCAATCCTGTTTCTTTCCGGCATCTGCTCTTCTTCTTATCTATGGAATCTGGGACTATCATCCGCGGCAAAAAAGGGGCTGCGGATTTCACAAAAAAGTACACGATTCATCTTATCCCCATATCGGCCAACGGGCAGAGCCGATTCATCTGGTTTGGAATAATCTCTGCCTCCGCAGCCGGATAGGTGGTAGGACCAAAATCTCACGCCAGCCCCGCCCGCGCCATCTATAACCATAACCGCTTGTAATGCAGGCAATTAACCCGCTTTTCATCGAAATATCTTATTTCCCTTGCGACAGGACGCCCAGCCGGAAATTTTCCGGCTTATCGGACCCACCCGGCGGACCGAACCAGTTATCGCCCGCCCGCCATTCCTGCAAAGGTAGCACCGGCGTCTCGCCTGTAATTTTTCCCATTCTCCCTGTCACCACTTACCCAGCGACCAACGGGAGCGCCAAACGGATACAGCGCCCGCGGCGCGAAAATGGGCCTCTCGGCCCCCGTCCGCTAGGACTCTAGCCACATCGCCGCCAGCTCCACCAGATCCTCCAGGTCCACATAGAAATCCCGGTTCACATCCCCGTCCCGATACGCCGGCCCCTCCCCATCCCCGCACGACGCCAGGTACGGGTCCGAACACTCCTGCCACGCCGCCCCTAGCAGCGCCGCATCCGTCAAATCTGTAAACCCGCTGCCGTCCGGGTCCCACGGCCGGTGCAAATCCTTCGCCGCCCCTGCCCCGCACTCCGCCGCCAGCGCCCACACCGTATCCCGCGCATCCGACAGATACACCACTCCCTCTTCCACCACCACCGGGTAGCTCAGATAATGCCGCCCCTCCCCCGGACTGAACCGCGCCAGCTCCTGCCCCTGCGGACTGACCACATACAGCCCCCCGTCATCCCCCGCCGCATACACCCGCCCGTCGCTGCCCGCCGTCAGCGTAAAGCCGCCCACCATCCCCAGCCGCTTCACCCACCGGATCGTCCCCTCCGGATTCACCGCCCGCAGATACGGATCGTCAAAGCTGACATAAATCGTCCCGTCCGGCCCCACCGCCGGCTCCGTATAGGCACACTTCCCCAAACTCTCCGCCCCGCCCTCGAACCAGCCGCCGGCATAATCCGCCAGATTCACCGCCCACACCACCGCCCCATTGGCCGGATTCAGCGCGTGCAGCTTCGGATCGTCCAGCGTATTCAGATAAATCGTCCCGTCCGCCCCCACCACCGGCGCCGCAAAGATCCCCTTCCCCGGCAGTGTATTATTATACCATGCCACCGACCCGTCGCCCGGATTCAGGGCATACAGCGTCGATTGGTACAGCGCCCCCGCATAAATCCTGCCGTCCAGCCCGATCGCCGGACTCACCAGCAGGGAACCTGCTATCGTCCCGACATTCGGCACCGTAAACGTCCATAGCTCGCTGCCGTCCGCACCCAGGGCGTACAGCGTGCCATCCTGCCCAGCCACATACACATTGCCGTTTTCCCCCACCGCCGGCGACGAGGCAATCAGCCCCGCCGTCTTATGCGTCCACCGCAGATTCCCCATCTTATCCAGCGCGTAAATCATCCCGTTCTCCGCCCCGAAGTATATGCTTCCGTCCTGCCCCACCGACGGCGTCCCCACCAGCCGCGACCCCGTCTCATACTGCCATACCTCCGCCCCGTTCGGGTCCAGCGTATAAATCTTCCCATCCTCGCACGCCGCATGGATATTGCCGCCCGCCCCCACCACCAGACTCACCGTCACCGCCGACCCCATCGCCCGCTGCCACTTCACACACCCCAGCTCCGGCCCCGCATACTCCGCCTGCCCCCTTCGCTGAGCATCCCGGTCCTGCGTCTCCCACAGCGATACTTCCGCCTCCCCCGCCGGACTGGGATGAATCGTGAACGGCACCGCCAACTGGGTATATTCAACACCCTCGTCAAATATACTGGATGTAATCAAAACCAGACAATTATCAGAATCTACTTCAGGTAATGTCCATTGATATATTCCAAGATTTTCTACCTCTGTTTCGATGGGAATCCAACTAAGTCCGCCATCTGTAGAATAATTTAAATCGACTGTACCAGCCAAATCCTGACTAATCCACTTAATATTGTGCTCACTGCCCGCCGCCCATACCTCCCCGCCTGCCGGGTACGTCACGATAATCACCGGCGATATTTCATCCGCCCCCATATCCACCCGGCTGCCCATAATCCGGCTCTGCCCGTCAATATCCCGATCCCCCTCCGCCAGCGAATACCCCGGATCCCCCGCATTCCGGCACGGCGAATCATACCGCAAATGCAAATCCCGCTCCACCTGTTCTACACAATCCCACTGCCCCGTACCCGGATTATAAGCCCGTTCTATACATCCGCTGCCGAATTGTTTGAATCCGGGATTAACACTTATATTGCCGTTGATCGAACTAATATCAAATGTTGTGGATGCCTGCAGAGTGGTTAAAACCGGTCCCCAGATACATGAGTAGGATA
>JAKQBU010000303.1 GCA_029573975.1 Planctomycetota bacterium | reverse complement strand
TTTTACCGGCGGTGACATCGACGCCCTGGGCCTTGATGCCGAAGACATTGTCGGCGTCTTCCTCGTTGCCGATGAGGACATCGACATACTGCATCAGGCCGGTCATGACTTCGCGGGCCTTATCCTTGGACCAGAGTTTCTTGCGATAGTTCAAGTCGCAGCTTACGGTCAAGCCGTGTTTTTTGGCGGCGGCGCAGGCTTCTTCAACGATGGCGGGCATATTGTCGGCCAGGGCCGGGGCGGTGCCGCAAAAGTGGAACCAGTGTTTGCCTTTGAGGATTTCATCCCAGTTCAGATCGCCCTTTTTCAGTTCGGTGAGGGAGGAGTTGGCCCGGTCGTAGATGACCTGGGAGGGCCGCTGGGAGGCGCCGGTTTCCAGATAGAAGGTTCCCAGCCGCTTGCCGCCGCGTTTGATGTAGTCGGTGTTGACGCCGTATTTGCGCAGGCAGTTGATGCAGGCCTGGCCGATATCGGATTTTGGGACCTGGGAAACGACATAGGTTTCCAGTCCGTAGTTGGCCAGCGAAACAGCCACATTGGCCTCCGCGCCGGTGAAGCCGACGGTGAACTCCGAGGCCTGAACGAACCGTTCAAACTGTTTGGTGCCCAGCCGCATGAGCAGTTCACCGAAGAAGACCGCTTTTTTCTGTTCTGCCATGGGAATTATGCTCCTTTCGCCTCTTTGACCAGTTGAATGAATTTTTTGGCGTTTTCAGTGATGGTCTTGAATTGTTTTTCGGTAATCAGTTTTTTGCCGCACAGTTCGCCGCCGACGCCGATGGCGCAAGCACCGGCTTTGATGAAGGCAGGACCGGTTTCAAAGTTGACGCCGCCGGTGGGCATGATATCGATGTGGGGGAGGGGACCTTTGAGGTCCTTGAAGTAATTCGGGCCGCCGATGCCGGCCGGGAAGATTTTAACCACATCCGCGCCGGCCTGCCAGGCGTTGATGATTTCGGTGGGGGTGATGGCGCCGGGCATGACCGCGATGCTGTACCGGTTGCATAAGGTGACCATATCGGCATTGAAGCCGGGGCCAACGATATAGCTGGAACCGGCCAGGATGGCGGCGCGGGCGGTTTCGGCATCGAGTACGGTGCCGGCCCCGATATAGACATCTTCTTTTTTGAGCTGATCGGTGGCTTTTTTGATGACCTCCAGGGCGCCGGGGACCGTCATGGTGATTTCGATGAACTTGACGCCGCCGGAGCGTAAGGCTCTGCTGACGTCGATGAGATCGTCAGGATTATCGGCCCGAATGACCGCCACGACCCCAGTTTCTTTGAGTGAAGCAAGAATTTCCTGTTTGTTTGCCATTTTTTTACCTCATGTTACCTAGTACTATACTGTTTGTTAGTAAGGACTTACGATTTTCCTTGACACATTATCAATTATCGATAATCTATATTTAGCCGACGGGACGAATTTTGTCAAGAGGTAATTTTTATGGATAGTATGAAACCGAAAGAAGATCACAGTTTATCGGAGAAGGCGTATCAGACGATCTATAAGCGGATATTGAGCGGGAAGCTGAAGCCGGGCGATAAGATTACGGAGGTGGGGATCAGCAAGTCGATGGGGATCAGCCAGGCGCCGGTGCGGGAGGCGCTGAAGCGGCTGGCGGAGGATAACCTGGTGGTGCTGGTGCCGCGGAGCGGGTGCTTTATTGCCAGCCTGACGCCGGAAGAAATTGATGAAATTTATGAAATACGCAAGCTACTGGAAGGCTTGGCCATGAGGTATGCCTTTACGCATTTCCACGGGCAGAAGGTGAGGGAATTACGGGATGCCATTCTGGCGACGGGGCGGATCAAGCATGATTACGCGGATTACATCAAAGCGAATTTGAAGCTGGATGCCCAGTTTCACAATATGATTTATCAGGAATCCCAGTGTCCGAATCTGCGGAAGATGCTGGAGAAACTGCGTGCCCGGATGCAGGTTTTGCGGGTGCGGACGGCGGATTATGTAGGGGAGATGGCGGTTTCGCCGGAGGAGCATGTGGAGATCCTGAACTGCATTCTGCAGGGAAACCAGCCCAAGGCGGTCGAGCTGCTGACCCGGCATATCGATAACACCAAAAATATAGCCCTGAGCAGTGCCCGGCAAAAAAAGAAATAAAATTTCTTTCGGGAAATGGCGCCAGGGTGGAGGGTTACATTTTCCTTTACCTATGATAAAACTGTGATAATAATACGGATATGAGTAATACGATACGAGCGATTCCCGGTATCCGGTTTGCAGTTATTTTGTTTATGGCAGGTATGTTCGGCGTGATGCCGGGCTGCCAGCCTCGTCGGCAAGGGGCGGAGCCGCTGGACGTGGGGGAAGGAGCGTTGGTGGGGGATTCCCAGGCCGGACCTTATGCGCGGGTTTCGCCGCGGGAGCTGAACCCTAATCTGACCGAGGAGCAGTTGGGCAGGATGTATGTCCGGCTGGCGGAGGTTCCCTGGCAAGCGGATCCGAATATTTCCGCCCTGATAGTGGGGAAGGAACAGCCGCAATCGGAGGGGGCGGTGGGGAATTCCGCCGGCTGCAAGGACTATCTGCAGGGGCGGTGGATGATACGAAAAGGGCGATATCAAGAGGCGATTGCAGTGCTTTTGCAAGGTACCGCCGCCGATCCCAACAATTCCGCGCTGGTCCAACTGCTGGCGGAAGCGTATTTTCAGATTGGGGATAACG
>JAKQBU010000293.1 GCA_029573975.1 Planctomycetota bacterium | reverse complement strand
AATCGCGTTCAGCAGGCTGGACTTGCCCACATTCCGCCGGCCGAAAATCCCTATATGCAATCGAAATCCTTTGGGGGTACTCTGTGCCACGCTCTATTGTCCTCTTACCGGGGCGGCAGATTCGGCATCCCCAGCCGACATACCGCTTCCGGACTGATTAACTCATCAAACTTCTCACGGGTCAACCATCCCTCTTCTACTACAATCTCACGAATACTCTTCATCTTTTTTTGCGCCAGTTCCGCCGCCCGACTAGCCTTTTCATAGCCCAGCACCGGCAGCAGCGCTGTCACCGCCGCCGTGGAGGATTCCACCTGTTGGCGGCATCTTTCCTCGTTCACCTGCAAACCTTCCACGCAATGTCTGGCCAGAATATCGCAACCCCGCGCCAGCAAATCGCAGCTCTCCAGCAGGCAGGCCGCCACCACCGGCAAAAACGCATTCAGTTCCAGATTTCCGCTCGCGCAAGCCATGGTAATCGTAACATCATGCCCGATCACCAGCATAGCCGCCTGGCTGACCGCCTCCGGAATCACCGGATTCACCTTGCCGGGCATTATGGAGGAACCCGCCTGCCGCGCCGGCAAAACCAGTTCCCCCAGCCCCGCCTCCGGTCCCGAAGCCAGCAGCCGCAGATCGCCGCACACCTTCAGCAGCGAGCTGGCACACGCCTTCAATATCCCCGATACCTCCACAAACACATCCGCATTCTGCGTGGCCTCCAGCAGATTCTCCGCCCGGGCAAAACCGATCCCCGTCAGGTCCCGCAATTTGTCCACCACGCTGAAGATATACTGTCGCGGCGCCGCCAGCCCGGTCCCGATAGCCGTGCCCCCCAGATTGACCAGCCGCAAACGCTCCTCGCACTTATACACCCGCCAGCGGTCCCGGTTAAACGCCTCCGCATACGCTCCCATCTGCCGCCCCATCGTCGTCAGCACCGCATCCTGCAATTCCGTACGGGCCACCTTCACCACATGGGCAAATTCCTTCTCTTTCGCCTGGAACGATTCCTGCAGCCGCACCAGCTTTTCCTCCAGACTGTGCAGCAGCCGGATCGCCGCCAGTTTCAGCGCTGTGGGATAGGTATCATTCGTGGACTGATGCCGGTTGATATCCTCCAGCGGCGAAACCCGCTGGTAGTTCCCGGCCGGCTCCCCCAGAAGCTGCAAGGCCCGGTTGGCCAGCACCTCATTCACATTCATATTTGTACTGGTCCCGGCCCCCCCTTGCAGCAGATCAACCACCACCTGCCCGCTCAGCAGGCCGTCCGCCATTTCCTGACACGCCCGGACAATAGCCTCACCCCGAGCCGGATCCGCCGCCCACACCCCCAAATCCCGGTTGGTCATCGCACACGCCAGCTTCACCATCCCATACGCACGTACCAGTTCCACTGGCACAGGCCGTAACGATAAAGGAAAATTGTCCTGCGCGCGAACCGTATGGATTCCATAGAGAGACTCTGCCGGTACCGGCACCGAACCCAGCAGGTCATGCTCTGTACGATATTCTGTCGGCATCCATTTGCCCCGTGATTGGTACGATTCTTCAAGGATGATCGAATATCATCTTTTGCAGTTCCACGCCTTCGATCTGGCTGATTTTCCTGGCGAACTCGCCGATTCGCTTTTCATCGCCTGCCATTTCCAGGATCAGCAGACCGTTGGGGGAATCCCCTTTCTCCAGCTCATGCAAACCCAGACGGGTTTTAATGCAATTGCCGTATTCCGTCAGATGAGCCTGCACCTGAACCGCATGTTTCAATCGTTCCGTAATATGAATCCCATAAATAACATGTTTGTCATACATACTCAAATACCTCAACAAAAGACGTCCCGTTTTCCTTCTTTGACTTTATCCACCATGCTCCGGGCCCGTTTGGACTGTTCCGCCGGCATGGTTCGGATCACATTCTCGATTTGTTTTTCGCCCGCCTGCCGGGTGGCTGCCGAGGCATAATCCAGCAAATATTCCTCAAATGTCGATAGTGCGTTCGGATCACAATGATTCTTAATTTCACCCGGTTTGGCCAGATCCATGAAATCCTTACCCGTTCGCCCCAGACGATAACAGGCCGTGCAGAATGACGGAATATATCCCAGCTCCGCCACGTCCCGGATTACCTCGTCCAGCGAACGATGATCCCCCAGCGAAAACTGGCTGCTGTCCAGCTTTTCATCTTCGGCATAACCGCCCGGATTCGTCCGGCTGCCCGCGGATATCTGCGATACGCCCAGGGCAAACGTTTCCCGCCGCAGATTCGGTGTCTCCCGCGTGGACATAATAATCCCCGTATAGGGTACCGCCAGCCGCAAAATCGCGATGATCTTGCGGAAATCCACATCCGACACCGGAAACGGCGGATGGCTGGCCATGTCCGAGCCGGTTGCCGGCTCCAGCCGCGGCACACTGATGGTATGCGGACCTACCCCGAATTTTTCTTCCAGGTGGTGGATATGCTGCATCATCGCCAGCACCTCATACCGCCAGTCCGCCAGACCGAAAAGCACACCGATTCCCGCATCATTGATCCCCGCCTCCATCGCCCGGTCGATCGCCGTTACCCGCCAATCGTAATCCCGCTTCTTGCCGCCCAGATGGACCTTCTTATATACCTCGCGGTGATACGTTTCCTGAAAGATTTGATATGTCCCGATCTGCGCCGCTTTCAATTGTTTGAATTCATCCACCGTTAGCGGCGCAATATTCACATTCACCCGCCGAATCTCACCCTTACCGCTGCGGGTGGCATAGACCGTCTCCACCGCTTTCAGCACATACGAAAAACCTTCCTGCGGATACGATTCTCCCGCCACCACCAGCACCCGCTTATGCCCCTGCTCCACCAGGATTTTCACTTCCTGGGCAATCTCGGCCTGTGTCAACGCCCTGCGCTTCACTTCCTTGTTCCGGGCACGGAAGGCACAATACAAACACTCATTCGAACATAAATTGGAAATATACAGCGGGGCAAACAACACCAGCCGCCGCCCGTAGATTTGTTCCTTCACCGACTTGGCGGTCGAAAACAGCTCCCCCAGCAGTTCCGGATCGCTGATTTGCATAAGGACCGCGATATCGGGCTGATCTAAACCCTTTAATTCCCGGGCCTTGGCCAAAACCGCACGAACCCGCCCGCCGTCCCGCGCCTCGGCCTGATGTAAAACATCCGCTATTTTTGATTCATCAATAAAACTGGAACTATATTCTGTATTCATCACAACACCTCAATCAGTAAACCAATACGAAAAATATGCCGGGCCGGAATAAATTCCGACCCGGCTCCTTTTCCATTATAGGCAGGTGCTGCCGATTAGGCAATATATTTACCGCGCGGGGTATAATCCGTATGTAAAAGTTTATGGCTCAGGTGGCCGCACGGCCCATCGGTCAGGAACTGGGAATACAGCTCCAGCACCGCCGGATTCTCATGCGACTTGCGGATCTCATAGTGGGCATCCTCACTGTAAATGGCCTTGGCCCGTTTCTTGCGGATCTCCGGATTGGTCGGGATCGGCTGGCCGCCGCCGCCCAGGCACCCGCCCGGACAGGCCATGAATTCGATAAAATGGCATTCGCTGAACTTGCCGCCGGCCTTGATATCTTCCAGCACCTTCTTGGCGTTGGCGGTTCCGTGGCAGACGCCGACCTTCAAGGTCGCGCCCTTCAGCCAGTCCCAGTTCGGCACCAGGGGTTTGAGAATATCCGGCACCGGCCCGACCTGCTGGATCGGCAGCTCGGCATACCGCACGCCTTCAAAACCGCGAACCGGAATGACATCGGCATGATCGAACAGATTCTCGACCTTGATCCCGCATACCAGTTCGACCACGGTTCGGATCGCCGCTTCCATTACGCCCCCGGTCGCCGCGAAAATCACGCCCGAACCGGTCGCCGTCCCGAACGGATCGTCAAAATCGGACTTCTCCAGGTTCGGCAGATCAATCCCCGCCTCACTGATCATCTGCGCCAGCTCTCGCGTCGTCAGCCCGTAATCAATATCTTTAAAGCCGCTGTCGCACATCTCCGGGCGGTTGCACTCGAACTTCTTGGCCGAGCACGGCATCAAAGCTACCGTCACAATATCCTTCGGATCGATGTTATTCTTCTTGGCGTAATACGTCTTGATGACCGCCCCAAACATCTGCTGGGGACTTTTCGCCGAAGAAACATGTTTGAGCATATCCGGATAAAAATGCTCAATGTATTTCACCCAACCCGGCGAACAACTGGTAAACTGCGGCAAAGCGATCGATGTGTCTTTTTTGACCAGCGCCTTGTACAAACGCAAAATCAGCTCGGTTCCTTCCTCGATAATCGTCAGGTCCGCCGTAAAATTCGTATCGAATACCTTGTCAAACCCGCAGCGCCGCAGCGCGGTATTCATCTCAAAAGTCAGCGCGTGTCCCGGTTCCAGCCCGAAACACTCGCCGATGCCCGCCCGCGGGGCCGGGGCCGTCTGAATCACCACATGCTTGGCCGGATTGTCAATCGCCGCCCAGACGTCATCCGTCGGGTCGTTCGCCCGCAGGGCGCCGGTGGGACAGCGGTTGATGCACTGCCCGCAGTTAATGCAGACCACCTCGTTCAGCGGCTTGCCCGCAAAGGTTTCAATTTTCGTCTTGTCGCTGCGGCCCACCGCTTCCAGCACGCCCACTTCCTGCACATCGATACAGGTCCGCACACAGCGCCGGCACAAAATACACTTGTTCATATCGCGGATGACCGAATAACTCGAGGCGTCCACTTCATGCAGCGGTTTCTCCGGATGGCCGAACCGGAACTGATCGACGCCGTATTCCTTCGCTAGGCTCTGCAATTCGCAGTTGTTGTTGCGGAAACAGGAATAACATTCCCCATAATGCTTGGACAGCAGTAAATCCAGAATATGGCGGCGGGCCTTGCGCACCTTGCTGGAATAGGTCTTCACCTTGATCGGCGAGGTAATCGGATACGCACAGGAGGCCTGCAGAGTCCGCTGACCTTCCACTTCCACCACACAGATGCGGCATACGCCGGCTATACATAAATCCTCGTGATAACATAACGTGGGAATGCGAACCCCGATCGACCTGGCCGCCTCCAGAATCGTCGTCCCGATGGGAACCTTCAATTCCTTACCGTCGATTTCCACTCGTACGGTAGCCCCAATCTCGGTCGTATCCGTAATTCCCGTTATGGTTTGGGCACGCATGCTTTTGGGTGCACGGGAAACATCTTCATTCAAATTAGCCATGGTTCACTCCTGTATTTACACGGCGACCTTCTCGGTCCGGCCTAATATTTCATCTTTAAAGTTTGCTACAATTGACAAAAACGCATTCGCACTGGACTGGCCTAATCCGCACTTGGAGGCCAGTTGCATCGTCTCGCCCAGCTTACACAGCTCGTCCAGATATGCCATGGAACAGGTACCTGCCTCCAGCATCTCAATCCCTTCCAGGATCTTGTGATTGCCTTCCCGGCAGGGAGTACACTGCCCGCAGGACTCTTCCACAAAAAACTCCATAAAATTCTTGGCGACATGCAGCATATCGCGATTGGGCCCAAAAATGATAATAGACCCGCCCGTGGCCACATCCTCGAACGCCAGGGCACGCTTGAAATCCTTGGCTGCTACGCAGTGCCCCGAAGCCCCGCCTACCTGCACCGCCTTGGCGCCTTCGCCTTTGACTTCTTTGAGCAGTTGGGCAATCGTAATGCCCATCGGAAATTCATACACACCCGGTTCGGCACAATCGCCCGATACGCTGAACAGTTTTAAGCCGGTGGATTTCTCCGTTCCTACCGACTTGAACCAGGCAGCCCCTTTGGCCAGAATCGCCGTGACCCAGGCCAGCGTCTCCACATTATTCACTATCGTCGGCCGGCCCATAAATCCGGTATCCACCGGGAACGGAGGACGATTCCGCGGCTCGCCCCGCTGCCCTTCCAGCGACTCGATGAGGGCCGTTTCTTCGCCGCATACATAGGCGCCGGATCCCATCCGGATCTGTATATCAAAATCAAATCCTTCCTTGCCGCAAATGGCCTTGCCCAACAGGTTTGCTTCCCGGCGTTTGGCCAGGACCGCTTCCAGTTGGTTCACCAGATAGGTATATTCCCCGCGCAGGTAAATAATGCCGATCTTGGCACCAATGGCATACGCTCCGATGGTCATCCCTTCAAACACCAGATCCGCAAAATCACACAATAACACCCGGTCCTTAAAGGTCCCCGGCTCCCC
>JAKQBU010000285.1 GCA_029573975.1 Planctomycetota bacterium | reverse complement strand
CCCCTGGCATATCAGCCGGTTCCACCCGGATTTCCAGCGGGACGGCGTCCACCCGACCCCGGCGGAAACCCTTTCCCTGGCCTATGACCTGGGCCGGCAGGCCGGGCTGCATTATGTCTATGTCGGGAATATGCCCGCCTTCGGCCGGGAAAGCACCTGCTGCCACGAGTGCGGCGAGCTGCTGATCGAGCGCCTCGGCTATCAGATCGGCCAGTTCAACCTGCTCAACGGCAAGTGCCCCGGCTGCGGCACCGCTATGGCCGGAAAGCTCTTGCAGCCGATCCTGTTCTGACTGATATGATAAAAATAATACAAAAAATAAATCTCGGGTATTCCTTCCTGTTGTTTTTTATAGCCGGGGTATTTATGTCTGGGTGTGTCGGTGGGCGACAGCCGAATACTGATCTGAACCAGTTGATCGCCCAGGTGGCCAACCGGGAACTGGCTGACAGCAAGCGGCTGGAGATTATCGATACGGTACTGAAACAGCCGCTCGATGATAAACAGCAGCAGGAATTGGGGAATATACTGGCGGAGGTGGCTGCCTCGCCGCTGCATTCGCCCGTCATCCGCAGCCGGGTCATTGAAATCATTCCCCAGCGGTATCCGGAAAACGCTCCGGTGTGGCTGGGCCGGGCCTTGCTGACTACTTCGGAACCGGAAATACAAGAGCAAATCATAAATTCGCTGGCCCAATTGAACCAGGAACAGGCCATACCCTTTCTGGTCGAAGCGTATGGTGATGCGGATCCTGGCGATCCCCTGAAAATGAAGATGGCCGCAGCCATCGAACAAATCACCCGCCAGCCTTTGAACTCCGTTTTACAGGCCCAGCTTCTGACCGGCGAAACGATATCCGTCAAACTGGCGGCCTTATCCTCCCTGCTGAAATCGCAGGGCCAGGAGGCGGTGCTGGGGATGCTGGCCGCCCGGTCGCCGGAGGATGTGATCCTGGAGCAGGTGGCCTTTTGGGGGCAGCGGTTTCATTATTTCCCCACGAATAAGTCTCGGTTTCTGATGTGCCAGTTGCAGCGCATTACCTTAACGCCCTTGCAGTTCGACGAACTAGAGAGGCGGATCGCCGGCCTGCATAATCAGGACGGCTATACCTTCGATGCACGGGATAGTTATATGATTCTGCAAGCGGACCCGGAACTGCTCAGCCGGGGTCGGGAACGCCTGGCCCGGTCCATCACCAGCCGGCTGGAGCGGCTCTCCCATACCAGCCGGCCCCCCAGCTACCCTGGCGCGCCGGACGATTATCCGGAGGATTTTGCCGGCCAGCAGGCGAAGTTGTCAGCGGTCGATTTACTGCGGATTACCCTGCTGCTGGACACCCTGGCCCAGCCGGAACCGGTCCGCCAACTCCGCCGGTATGTCGTGGCCGATCGGGCCGATACCGCTTCGGAATATGGCGGTTTGTGTTTCCTGGAGGAGGGAACCGTGACCTTTCAAAAGTTTGCCTCCCAGCGGCAGGGGGGGGATAACCAGTATTTCTGGTCCGGGGAGATGTTACAGCAGCGGGTGCTGTCGCTGGCGGTGTGGCATTGTCATACCAATACCAATGCCGAAACCCAGCCGGCCGGCCCCGGCCTGGACGATATCCGCCATGCCGCCTGGCACGATTATCCCGGCCTGGTGCTCTCCCTTTTGCGGGATGACGGCCTCAATATCGATTATTACACCCCCGATGGGGTAGTGGTGGACCTGGGGAATTATTGAAAGAAAAATGTAACTTTGCGTTCTCTGGCATGAGAGCCTCTTGCAAAACCTCGTAAAATTTCAGGGATAGGCTCATGGATGCGGGGAATTCTCAGCCGTTGTTTACCCATCGATAGGCGTCCATGTATCATTGCGGATCGCAAAGTTCGAAAACCGCCACAAACTCTCGGTGCTGCTCGTCGAGTTTGCCCAGTTCGTCTTCTGTCATAGGAAAGAGCCAGCCTCGGATGCTGTTCCACAAGTGCCAAGACTTGCTC
>JAKQBU010000276.1 GCA_029573975.1 Planctomycetota bacterium | reverse complement strand
AGGGCTGATCGTTATAGACGAAGAGCATGAAACCAGTTACAAGCAGGATACTACTCCGCGTTATCACGGGCGGGATGTGGCGATTAAACTGGCCCAGATCATGAATATCCCCATTATCCTGGGATCAGCAACACCAAGTCTGGAAACCTTTCATAATTGCAGTGTACGCGAATATTTTCATTTACTGTCTCTGCCCCGGCGGGTAATGGACCTGCCCTTGCCGGCAGTGCATATCGTCGATATGCAGATAGAGGCCATGGAACGGAAAGGCAGCCATCTGCTCAGCCGAACCCTCGAAGGGGAACTGCGCCGCTGTTTAGCACAAAAGCAGCAGGCGATTTTACTTCTAAACCGCCGCGGGCATAGCAATTTTGTGTATTGTCCCTCCTGCAAGTTTATTCTCCCCTGCCCTAATTGCGATGTCAGTCTTACCTACCACAAGGCCCGGCGGGAATTCGATTCGGAACAGCGCAGTTATGTTATGTGCCATTATTGCCTGCATACCAGCCAGGTACCCAAATTATGCCCAATATGTGCAAAAAAAATGATATTGATCGGACCAGGTACCCAAAAGGCGGAAGAAGAAGTATCTCAAAAGTTTCCCGCCGCCCGGCTGTGCCGGGTGGATAGTGATTCGATGAAATCAGACCGATATAACGAGGTGATGAAGGAATTTGGGGAAGGAAATATTGATATTCTGCTAGGAACGCAGATGATCGGCAAGGGGCTGGATTTCCCAAATGTAAAACTTGTGGGTGTGCTGAATGCCGATTCTGCCTTATCACTGCCGGATTTTCGCAGTTCGGAACGAACCTTTCAAATGATCGCCCAGGTGGCAGGCCGCTGCGGCCGTGCCAGTAGCGATGGACGGGTCATTGTGCAGACCTATCTGAAAGAAGAACCGGCTGTGAAACTGGCCTGCCGCCATGATTACGATACCTTTGCCCGGCTGGAGCTGCAAAACCGGCAAAAATGTCTCATCCCCCCCTATCACCGGATGGCACGGATCCTCCTGCGCGATGAGAAACTGGAAAAGCTGGAAGCGGTATGCCGAAAATTCCGGGAAGATATTGACTCCCTGAATCAATCGCTGCCGACTCCGGTTGAAGTTCGCGGTCCGGTTCCAGCCACCATCTCCCGTATTGAAAATTATCATCGCTGGCAGATTATCCTGAAATCCCAAACCGCCGATTCGATCCAGAAACTGCTCTTTGCCATCCGAACGAATCTACTGTCCGCCCTTGCCGTCCAGGCTGTCGTCGATGTCGATCCGGTCAACCTGCTTTAGTCCGCCCCATACCACTGTCTGATTTTATTACGCACCGCCTGCTCGCCTTTGGCTGTCATCAAATCCAGTTGCACAGCCTTGCGGTGCGAGTGCCGCCGGCTGTAACGGACGGCGAATTTCCGGAAATACAAAAAAGCCTTTCGCCGGGCATACAACTGCGTCACCATATTGAAATGTTTGAGCAATACTTCGCCCTGTTCCGTCACACTGGGAGGTTCCGGTTTGGGCCGGCCCGCCAGCAGGCAATCCAACTCCCGGAAAATCCACGGATTGCCGATCGCCCCCCGCGCGATCGCCACCCCGTCCACCCCGCTGTTGTGCAGCCGCTCCACTGCCGCCTCCGCCGTCATCAGATCCCCGCTGCCTATTACTGTAATCCGCGGATACCGCCGTTTTACCTCCGCCACCATATCCCAGTCGGCATGACCCTTATATTTCTGGTCCACCGTCCGCCCATGTATCACCAGGGCATCGATCCCTTCCTCGCAGGCCCCCTCGTAAATCCGCCGGAAATTTTCCCGCGCCGCCTCCGATCCATCCACCCCAATCCGCAACTTCATCAGTACCGGGCACCGCACCGCCTCCCGCACCTGCCGGTAAATCTCCAGCACCAACTCCGGCTGATTCAGCAGATACCCCCCCCGCTCCCGCCTCAGTACCTTGGGCGCCGGACAGGCAAAATTCAAGTCGATCAGATCGTACCCAGCCGCCTCCAGGTTCTTCGCCGCCCGGCTCATCAACTCCGCGGAGCTGCCCATAATCTGCGCCCCCACCGGATGCTCATCCTCCTGCGCGGCAAAACCCGGCCGCTTCAGTACCGACGGATGCAGCGTCATCTTGTCCAGCATCACCCCGGTAAATGTCAACGGCGCACCGAAATCCTTGCCCAGCAGACGCATCGCCCGGTCCGTATAACCGCTTAGTGACGCCTGAAAATAGGGCTTTGGCAATTCCAGTGTTCCCAGTCGCAGCATCCTTCGCAATTTCTCCTGTTTTTAACCTGTAATTTTTCAAAATCATACAGCCCCGCTCCCTCTTTTGCAAAATTTTTAATCTTCCCATAATCTTTTTCAGATGTCAAAACGCCTAGAGATGGTGAGGGCAGCCGCGTACCACGGCATTGGATGAAGCGACGGTTGTCCGCAAGCAATACCCGCCCAGAGCCGGCGGAAGGCCAGACGGCGGGAATAGGAGTTGTTTTTTTGAAGGGATTGGACAATAATAAAGGTACGATGAATACAAGGAAGCGAACGCTGGTATGGATTCTGTTGGGTGCGGCTACGGCGGCGGTGGCGGTTTGGCTGGTGCGGCTGCCGCCGCGGCAGCAAACGCTGCCGGACCAGCAGGAAAGACCCAGTACGGGGGAAACGGCGGAACCGCTACAGAATGCCGACTGGCCGATGTACCGGGGGAGTCCGGCGCTAACGGGGGTGGCGGCGGCGGTGCTGCCGGAGCGGCTGGGGCTGCTGTGGAAATATAAGACGGGGGCGGCGGTGAAATCGGCGGCAGCGATTGAGGGCGGGCAGGTTTACATCGGCTCGGACGACAAGCAGGTATATTGCCTGTCGCTGGCAGACGGGCAGCTCCGCTGGGTCTTTGCCACGGGTGGAGCGGTGGAATCGTCCCCCTGTGTGCTAGCGGGGCGGGTGTATGCGGGGTCGGCGGATATGCATATGTACGCGATCGACCGGCAGAGCGGGCAGATGGTGTGGAAGTACAAGACCGGGGGGAAGATTCCGGGGGGCGTGAATTATTACCGGAAGGCGGGGGAAAAGGACCCGTGGCTGCTCGTCGGCAGTTACGATAATATTCTGCATTGCGTACATGCGGTGACGGGGGAAAAGGTGTGGAGCTATGAGTCGGAATATTACATCAACGGGACGCCGGCGGTGCTGGAGGATAAGGTGGTATTCGGGGGCTGCGATGCGATCATTCACGTGATTTCGGCGGCGGATGGGCAAGCGATCCATGAAATTGACGCTGGGTCGTATATTGCCGGGTCGGCGGCGCTGGCGGGCGGGCGGGCGTTTGTGGGGAATTATGATTTTGTATTTATGTGCGCGGACCTGCAAACGGGGCAAATCGTGTGGAGCTATCAGGATCAGGAATATCCGTATTTTTCGACGGCGGCGGTGACGGAAAAGGAGGTGGTTTTCGGGTCGCGGGATAAGCGGCTGCACTGCGTGCGGCGGGACGACGGCCAGCCAATATGGACCTTTGCCACCCAGGGGGAGGTGGATAGTTCCCCGATTGTCTGCGGTGATAAGGTGCTGGTTGGTTCGGGGGACGGCAGGTTATATATGGTCCAGCTAGCGGACGGGGCGGAAGTGTGGTCGTATGAGATCGGGGCGGCGATTACCGCCTCGCCGGCCATCGCGGAGGGGATCGTGGTGGTGGGCGCGGAGGACGGCTTTGTGTATGCCTTCACCGGCCAACAGGAACAGAAACAGGACTAAATTCATGCGAATTGTACAAGTCACGCCCGGATCCGGTGATAATTTTTATTGCGAGAACTGCATCCGGGATATCACGATAACAAAGGAGCTGAGACGGCAAGGGGTGGAGGTGGTCATGGTACCGCTGTACCTGCCGCCGCGGCTGGACGTGGGCGATACCACGCGGGGCGTACCGGTGTTTTTTGGGGGGATCAATGTGTATTTGCAGCAGAAATTCGGGTTGTTTCGCCGGACGCCGGGGTGGGTGGACCGGTGGTTCAATGCCCCCGGTCTGCTGAACTGGGCGGCGAAGAAGGCGGGGATGACGACGGCGCGGGAGCTGGGGGAGACGACGGTTTCGATGCTGCGGGGGGAACAGGGACGGCAGGCAAAAGAGCTGCAAAAACTGCTCGACTGGCTGAAGGAGTATTCAACGGATATTTTATGCCTGTCGAATATCCTGCTGGCGGGGCTGGCGGGGCAGATCCGGGAGCAGTTGAAGATTCCGGTGGTTTGTCTGCTGCAGGATGAGGATGGCTTTCTGGATTCGCTGCCGGAGCCGCTGCGGGA
>JAKQBU010000274.1 GCA_029573975.1 Planctomycetota bacterium | reverse complement strand
TTTGCCGCTATCATTACCCACATGGGCAGGGGAAAAGGCCTTTTCCTATTCCACCATCTTTGCACGCACGCGGGCGAATAAACACCCAGCAACGAACACTTTTGGAGAACTCCAATGGCTGCCAAAGATGATTTAAAAATGCGTTTTTAGAATAGCACAATTCGACGGCCTTGTCAAGAGGCGAATTCCCCGCCCGCCCGGATAAAATGGGACATTCTACTTTTTCGCCCTTTTTCGTGGTTGCCTCTGGATTTTATCGGGTATTCCAGCCCCACTTTCCCGTCGAGATCCTTTACCCGGTTCCCATCGCCGAACGGGTGTTTCCGTTTTTGGCTTTGCCAATCCTATAACTTTCATGAAACTCGACACATCATAAATCCCGCCTGGGTAGTTATTTAGGTTATTTTGAAATTTTACCGATATATATGGATGCTGGCAGTGGAAAACCCCAGCGGCATGAAAAGCAAAATGTGAGATATTAAAGGCAAAAATTTCTTGCAAAGGACTGGACAGGTAGTTAAATATGCTTGGTGTCAAGAGTTAAAGAACCGCAGGCCAGGTTCAGGACGAAAAAAGCATATCAGGTAAAATAGCACCGGTAAAGGAATTAGGCTATGGCAGAGGTACCAGAAAACCGTTTCCGGGAACGTTTTCCCGCAAGTTTTTATCGGAAATCTTTGGTTTATTTGGGTTTTTGCATTCTGGGAACCGTTTTGCCCGCCCAGGCCCAGACCGATGATCAGGGCCAGCGGGAGCGGCTGCTGGATGAGCCGTTTCGGCTGCTGATGGATGAGCAGGTGCCCACGGAAAAACGGGCGCTGTTTGACTGGGGCGGCTGGTTTCGCAGCAGCTACTGGTATCTGGATGAAAGGGTCCGAAGGGGGCCGGAGGGCCGGGACGGTTCGCGGAGCCTGCGCCGCCAGCAGGTGCGGCTGTGGGGCGACCTGAATATCGACCAGGCGCATGAGTTTTATGCCCGCGGCCGGCTGGACTATCTGGACTGGAACCAGGGCAGCAGCCTGGACCACAATGACAGCGACTGGGAAGGGGCGGATTTGGAACGCGGCTGGTATCGGTTTCAGCTTTCGCAGTGGCTTGGCGGCAGGGGGGAGGAGGCGGGGGATTTTGATTTTTCGGTGAAGGCGGGCCGCCAGTATGTGGAGTTTGGTACGGGTTTGACGCTGTCGTTGCCGCTGGATGCGGTGCTGGCCAGCGCCTCGTATCAGAACTGGCAGTTGACCGGACTGCTGGCGCAATCGATCCCCAGCTCGAAGAATATCGATCGCTCGGTGCCGGGGGATGAGGAAGAAAGCCGCAATTTCTGGGGCGTGCAGTTGAACTACCGGGGCTGGGTCGATCATACCCCGTTTGTGTATTATTATTCCCAGGACGATCAGGATGCCGGGATGGTGCGAGATGATCAGGTGTTCGGGTATGATTCCCGCTATGTAGGAATGGGTTCACGCGGTAAATTCTTCCATCGCGACCTGCAATATAGTTGCGAAATGGCGGGAGAATTCGGCAAGAGCTACGCCTTTTCGGACGAACCGGATCGCCAGAATATCCACGCCTGGGCCTTTGACAGCGAGCTGCGGTATCTGGTTCCCGACCGGCGTGCATCGCAGCTTTCGCTGGGATATCTGCTGACCTCGGGGGATTCCGACCGGGATTACAGCCCGACCAACACCATCGGCGGCAACCGGGCCCATACCGTTGACACCAGTTTCAGCGGGTGGGGATTCCGGGATACGGGCCTGGTGCTGGCGCCGCGGCCCAGCAATCTGGGGGCGGTTCGGCTGGGGGCTTCCACCTTCCCGCTCAATGAATACAAAGCCCTGGAGAGGTTTCAGGTAGGCTCAAATTTTTATATCTACCATAAACAGCAGGCGGGCGGGGCTGCTTCGGATACCCTTTCCACCCAGCATGACAGTTTCCTGGGCAGCGAGATCGATCTGTTCGCCAACTGGCAGATTACCGCCGATCTGGCCTGGGCGGTTCATTATGGGGTGTTTATGCCCGGCGATGCGTTCCACAGCCAGCGGGCCCGGCAGCTTTTCTTCACCGGATTGACCCTGAGCTTTTAAGTCTGAAAGAGATCGAGGTAGAATATGATGAAATATGCAGTACGTACCATAATGATGGCGACCGCCGGGCTGCTGGCGGTTTCGTGTGAAATGTCGCGGCCGGTGGAGGTGGTTTTTGTAGAGAACGAGCTGCCGGCGGCGGCGGGACGGGACAGCGCCCAACTGGCCTATGATCTGTCGCAGAAGACCTGGTGCACCAACGATGAGGCCTGTTCCCTGATTCTGATGCTGATGGAAGGAGAGGATTCCTGTCGGAATTTTGATGAACGGATCGTGGCGCTCGATGAGAAGGGCTTGGCCGATGCCGGCTGGGACATGGCGGCGGATCAGCCGGTGACCAAGGGGACACTGGCGTATATGCTGTGCCGGGCGCTGGATATCCGGGGCGGTGTCATGATGCATCTGCTGAATAACCGGCGCTACTGCTACCGGCAGGCGGTGGCTGAGGGGCTGATGGTAAAAGGATCCGAATGGGAGCCGCTGACCGGTCCGGAAGTGGTGGGGATTATGGGACGGGCATCCCGGATGAAAGACCGGATGGTAAGCCAATAAGCAAATAAGCCAAATGCAGGCCCGTATGGGCAAGGAGATAACAATGCAAAAGGCAGTGAAAAATCGTGTAAAGAATATTCATGGGGAAATGGCTGTTTTTGTGTCCTTGGTGCTTCTGGCTTTTTGTGGTGCGGTGCCGGCGGAAGAACCGGCAGCACCGGCCGGGGATGGTCTCCAGGCCTTATCGGCGGTGATAACCGAAATGAGCGGCAAACATATCCAGTTCAGCACCGATGACGGCAAGACGTTTGCGGCGGCCCAGACCGGAACCAGGCTGGGCAGGAACGACCTGGTGCGGACCGGCTTTGCCAGCCGGTGCCAGGTCAGTTTCGGCGGCCATACCCTTTTGCAGATTGAACCGCTGTCTTCGGTTCGGATTTCGGAGTATCTGGGCAATCCGAAAAAAGAAACGGTGCACGCCCGCGTGCAGTACGGGGCAGTCCGCTGCGGCGTAGAGAAGGGCCGCATTCAAACGGATACGAAAATCAGCACGCCGGTATCCACCATGAGTATTCGAGGGACGGTTATTTATGTGGAATACGATCCCGGCACCCGCCGCTGCCTGCTGGGGGTGGATGAGGACGGGCCGGCGATTGCCCGCACCTTTTCCCGGCAGGGCTGCACGGAATGCGGCGATTCGGAACCGCGGGAGGAGCTGGGGCGGGAAGACCCCAACCGGCCGGACGGCAGGTTTTATGTATTGGACGAGGGCATGAAAACCGACTGCTCGCTGAGCCGCTATCTGGAACTGGCGATTTTTGAACGGCATATATGGACGACGGGCAATTACGCGCTGGGCGACATCACGGATGCCGAAGCGGCCTCCATCGTGTATATCGGCGGTTTTTACGAACCGACCGACGGCGCACTGGAATACGCCGATGAGCGGTATATTTACAACCAGAAGATTTCGGAAAGTGAAATCGACTTCCCCGGCGGCGATATTCCGATTGGTGATGTACCGGCGCCCCACAGCGACAATCCGGCCCATGAAACGCCCCAGTAAGAGAAGGTGAATCCATGTACCACGGGCGGCGGGTGCAAGTTCCTTTTCCAGGTCGAAGGCCGGCGGGCAAAACCTCCCCCTCGCGCGGCGCGGCACGCACGGGCCTGCTGATCGGCATTCTCGTAACCGTGGTATGTGCCTTTTTTTCGCAGTTTCTGAGGTATAATTATCTGGAATTGAAGCTGCTGGACTACCGGCATCGCAATTTTTCGGATATGCCGGTCGATCCTGCGATTGTTCATTTAGATATCGATGACAAAAGCATCGAACAACTGCACCGCTGGCCCTGGCCCCGCCGCTATCTGGCACAGTTAATCACGCTTTGCCGGGATGCGGGCGCCCGACAGGTCGTCCTTGATATTATCATGCCCGAAGAAAACGCCGTGGAACTGACCCGCGCCGACCTTACGAATGTCAGCGTCTTTGAGCCGGTTCC
>JAKQBU010000268.1 GCA_029573975.1 Planctomycetota bacterium | reverse complement strand
TGCGTCAGGTTCTCAAAACCCTGGGCGAGATGGAGGGAAACCGGTGCGGAAATATGTCCCGCCTGGCTGTTTTGTCCGCCCACAATCAAAGTGATATGGTTGCCGGTGATATTGGCGTTTTCCTGAATGGCGGAATTCTGGCTCAGACCCAGAAATTCCGCATGGGGATACAAATAGCTGAACAGGCTGGGTGAAACGGTATATTCCAGAGAATCCAAAGTAAAGGTGCCGTTCTCTATCAACTCCTGAATCCGCGGGTCCAGATCCTCAATATTCAATTGGGCCGCCGGTGAGAAATCTTCGTAGAAGGCGTCCAGAATCGATCCGTTACCCGTTTCCAGATGCACATTGCCGTGCGCCGCGGCAATGGAAACCGTACCATTCGCCCAGGCTTCCGGCTGGATGAGTTGCAAATCGCCCTGCGTTTCCCGCAGGACGATATCCCCGTCCGCCCGGGCCGCCACCCCGCCAAAACCGTGAATATTGCTATCGATTCTCAGCGGCTGGCCGGTGCTTCCGATGGAACCGGCCCGGGCATACAGCTCGATCCGTTCGGCCTGAATGAGCGAATTTGCATCCGCCGCCCTAATGCCGTTGGGGGCCTGCAGGAACACATCGCCATCCCCGCTGGTGATCGTGCCGACTACCAGGCGGCTGGACTGATTGTCGATGGAAACCGCCGAAACCTGGATGTCGGTCCCCGCCGTCACATTTAGAGTCCCCTTATCCCCTTCCACGCTCACCCGCACCGAAGTGCCAGCCTCGATCCACGGGGTCACGCCGAAAATGGCGGCGGAATCCGCACCGGTAACGGACCCCTCCAGAGAAGTCAGGGTGATCGTTCCCCACTCCGGCGAAGTGATGTTCCCCTGCATATACAGATCCTGTTTGGAGGTAATGGAAATCGAAGGACTCGCCGGCCCCTGAATAAAGGAAATCGTTACCGGGTAATCCGCCTTGAGGGTGTGTGTATAATAATCCTTCAGGCCCTGAATCTGCGTGATCTGGGTATGATAGGTTTTCTTCCGCAGCCAGCCGCCGCCGGTGGTCCATTTGTCCACCTCGGTAGAGGCATTTTCATAGGTGCTCAGATAATGACCCAGGGAGGGATTCTGCACGAAGGTATTGGGATCGATCGTGGTAACTTCCCAGAGAGGATTGCCGGCATAGTTCTGACTGGACAGAGTCAATTCATCATTGTCACCCCGGTAGATATAGATTTTGCCGTCGTTGCCGACGCCGTCCTTGTCGCCGACATTCTTGACCAGGGTGATGTCCTTGATTACATCCACGTCGATGTCGCTGCGCTGCTCATAGGAAATAGTGTAGTCCTGTCCGGCCAGATAATCCGGCGCCAAGGGATCGCCCTGATGCAGAAGGACTTCCGATTCCAGCAGCGGCACTTCATCGGTGTACTCGATGGTTTGCCATTTAAAGCTGCTATCTTTGACGAGCAGGTCGGCAAAGGCATTGTCGCCGAACAGGTTAAAGGTTTTCTTTTCGTATTTGGTGACCGTAGTCTTGGTGCTCTCCTGTCCTTCCGTCCAGAGATAGGTAAGGCCCGTTTCCAGCCGGTACAGGATCGTTTCGTCCAGGTCATACGGGTGCGAGGACTGCTCCACATACACAATAGTTGCAAGATACCCATTGTTATCGGTAGGATCGTCATCGCTGAGAGCGCCCTGGTACACGGTCTCCCGGACCTGTTCCCCGTCCATTTCGTAAACCGTTTTGGTCAGCAGGGCCGTATCGATAATGGTGATGATGCCGGTCCGGTTGGTGGTGGTATCGATCCGGTTGAGAACCAAATCATACTGGCTGTTATTCTCGATGTCCACACTGGTATAGCCGTTGGCCACCTTGAGACGGCCATTGCCGGTACTAAGGATCTGGCCGGCCAGGGTAATCATGCCGCCCTGGGGAACAATTTCCCGCACGACAATCGCCTGCTTCTGGGCGTCAAAATAGGCGCTGACAGGCACGCCATCAGCGCCAAAATGGATCCCGGTCAGGGGTTTGCCATCCTGGCCCTGCAGGCTGGCGGTGGTGGTAGTCGCGGTAAAATCCTCATCGACAATCAGCGTGATGGTATCCACGCCGCTTTGAATCAGGCCGTCGATATTCAGATACCGCGCGGTGATCCCTATCCGTCCCTGGGCGAGAATGGAGGACACATTGCTGTCGATCGCCTCCGTCAGTCCGATCCCATCGGCATCGGCCGCCAGATAATTCTCATATTGGGACGGATTCTGCTGGGCCAGGATGCTCCGGGCGATTGCCTGGCTGCGCAGCCCGTCATAATCAAGGTACTGACGGGGGTCCTGGTTGGTGTGGAACCAGTCATCGGTATTCAGGGTGAAGTCACGGGCGGCATGGATGATGACCTCGCCGGCCCGGATTTCGCCGGAAACGGTAATGCTGCCGACTTCGTTGAGAATCGTTACCTGGCCGTCTTCATTGATCACCTGGCCGTTGATGTAGAGGTCCTGATCGAAGGGAGGCAGTTCCAGCTCGCCCAGATCGGGGAAGGGCAGATCGTTGTTCTGAACGATGCGGATGGTCTTGGCGCCAGCGGTATCGGCGACATTGGTAAACGGCTCATTGTTGAAATAGACATTGCCGGGCGTCAGAACGATATATTCCCCCTCGTCCACAATCACCCGCCGGTTGTCCCGCACCACGGCATCGTGAACGGACAGGGTGAAGGGGGTCTGGTTGAGCACATCGATCCCGGCCCCGGCCCGGGCGATCAACTGCTGCCGGCTCAGCAGGGCCGCAATCGTCGTGGGGGTATTCGCGGCGGCCAGGATCGAATCGGTTTCGATGAAAATCGAGCCGGGGGCCGCGTAGATATCCGGAAGCTCCAGGAGCAGCATATCCAGATCTTTGGTAACCAGGGTGGCTGCCTGCGTGGGGTCATCCGGATTGGTCAGAGTTTCCAGCAGACCCAGTTCGGCCAGCGTCTCATCCAGAATGTCCAGTTGCGCCTGATAACGGGCCACCGCCTCAGCGTTGCTGGAATGGCTGGCAATCCAGTTCACCAGGGTCTGCCGCTGCTGAAACAGCAGGTTGCCCAGATTCACATAGGTCAGCGTGGGCATGGCCAGGGAGACCGGCTTGATGACGTAAAACTTATCTTCCAGATTATCCTGTAAAAACGCCGTTACATCACTCTGGTAGAGGGAAACTTCATCCCACTTGCTAGTATCACTGAAGTTCTCCGTGCTCAGGTCCACTGCGCCGGAGGCTTCGCCGGTATATTCGTACCAGAGTTCATCGCTGAACCGGACGATCTGGCCGTTTTGCAAAGTGACGGTACCGGCCGGCAGGTTATCGAGGTCATAGTTGGGAATGATCTCGGACCAGTAAGCAGAGTCGGTAAAATCTTCTTTGGCCAGGACAATACTTACCATATCATCCACATCCGGCAGGAAGCGGTAGTAATGACCCGGCTGGCCGCCAGTGGTATGATCCGGTGTCACCCGGATGACCGTACCGGTGGACACGCCGAAGGCAATGTCCTCCAGATTAATCGCGGCGTATTCGTAGCGGATGTCCAGCGGCAAATCGTAGGACTCTTTTTCCGCCGCGGTCAATTCCCGCACCAGAGGATTATCAGATTGCAGCCGGGCCAGGATGTCATCGTCGCCGGTTCCCAGCGGTTTGATTTGCACAACCGACTGATTGTTGATGCCGGCTTCCAATACCACCTGATTTCCTATGGTAACGGAATTCAGGCTCTGGACCAAACCGCCGTCCGGCACATCCACGCCATAAGGAATCAGGGATAGTGACAAAACCAGTCCTTCCGTTTCGGCCCGGTCCGCGCCGCCCAGCCCTTCCTCCGCAACCAGCGTAACATCTTCCAGGGCATACAGACTGGTGGCGCCGGTCAGAGCAATCTGGTTGGTTTCGTAGATTTCCGAGGTGGGGACCGGTACGCTGATATTGGGCAGCAGCGACATGGCGGTGATCTCGGTGGCGGCATAACCATCCAGCAGATTCGGGACGGCGAAACTGTCCCGGCCCGCGTAGAGATAAATGTCACTGCCCTTGATGGTCGAGTCATGGACCTCGATAGTATTGGCCGCATGGGTGATCCCGGTGGCTTCCGCGCCGGCCCCGCCGGTCAGGGCCGTCACCACCAGCAGGTTCGCGCTGGGGCGCAGGGCGGCGTCGGTTCGGGCCGTGAGATACAGATCGCCCGATTTGTTTTCGAGGATGGCATTGTTAAGATGAATCCCCGCTACGGAGTTGGATTCCAGCCGGGAGATGTCCACGGAAACACCGAAACCGGAGACGCTTTCAATCCGGACACTGTCCACAGCCGTAATTTTGTTGAGGGCTTCGATTTTGAAGACGCCGGGATTTTCGCTATCCCCCTCGGTTGCCAGATGAGCACCATCCGCGATCGTAACCACCGCTTCAAACGGCGTTTCCGGCAGGCCGATGTTGGTTTCACTCTTCAAAACCGTCACATTGCCCAGGCTGGCCGAGCCGCTGCGCAGATTCGACCCATCGG